>JAOZOC010000572.1 GCA_029933495.1 Bacteroidales bacterium | reverse complement strand
ATTCGTGGGCAAGATAATCGGAGTAGGTTGCAAAACCTTCATTAATCCAGATGTCGTTCCAGGTTTTGCAGGTTACATTGTCGCCAAACCACATATGACCGAGCTCGTGTGCAACAATCCCAAATCCGAAACCTCCGATTGTAGTCATAGTCTGATGCTCCATTCCACCTCCGAGTGCCGTTATGCAATGGCCATATTTCTCTTCATGAAATGGATACAATGAATAAAAATCGGAAAAAAGTTCAATGAAATCGGCTGTGTTGTCAATATTCGGTTTGTAGTAATCAAGGCAACCCTCTGTATCGTAAATATAATTCTGAATCAAAATTGAATCCCCATTCATTTCAGCCGGTTTGGCGTAGATATCATACTCTTCATAATCGGCAATGGCAAACGAAAGAAGATAATAATCAATGGGATAGCGGGTTTTCCATTCGTATCTGACTTTATTATCTGACAAAGGAACTATTGCGGTAAGAAGACCCTCGGAACCTGCTTTCAAAGTATCACTGAAAGTTAAAAAAATCCAGGCGGAGTCGGCTTTATCGGTGAGTATCTGTTTTACGGGAAACCATTCACGGGCACTGAACGGTTCCGAAAGAGTCCACGTAACGTTTTGATCCCAGTTTTCATCATATTCTGTAGAAACACCAGAGAAAAATTCGCCCGTAGGCGGAGTACCGTGATAGAAAAACTGTGCAGAAATCATTTCACCTTGTGAAACAGGATTTTGCAACGGAATAAATACCTCATTTCCATTATGTGTAAAGCCAAGGATATTTCCGTTTATTTTTATTGAATCAATTATCATGTCATCAATCAACTCAACAGCAAATGTATCAAGAACCGTTGTAACTGCCTCGGCATTAATGGTAACATTTCCGGAAATATCAACACTGCTGCTTGAAATATTAAGATCAAGAAAGTAGAACTTAACATCATAATCAAACAAAAGAGGGGTTTGAATAAAATTCTTTGACTGAAGAAAATAGTTTTGATAAAACTTCGCTTTATTACAAAGCAAACTCTCTGTGACATCGTAATTTTTTTGTGCAAACAGATAGTTGACTGAGATTAGGACTGACAGAGAAATATATAAAAAACGTTTCATACTGTTTAAGTATTAATTTTCTAACTCGATAAATGCTATATAATCACTACAATTAATATCTTTGCCAAAAATAACAAAATATTGAATATGTTGTTTCGTTAAATTACTATTATCCTTTAAATAACTTGTACAATTGGCAGATAATTATCAAAAAATAATTGAAAAGATTGACAAATTTATCAGAAAGTATTACAAAAACCAACTGATAAAGGGCTCGATATACTGCTTTTCACTTCTCGCGGTCTTTTTTCTTTTGGTTACCTTTCTGGAAAATTGGGGGCATTTTAATACTATTGCCAGATCTATAATTTTCTATACTTATCTTACCCTGACTCTAATTACACTTCTGAAATATATTTTCATCCCCATTTCAAAACTATTAAAATTTGGGAAAAGAATTTCTTATGAGCAAGCTGCTGAAATCATCGGTGACTTCTTCCCGGAAGTTAGTGATAAACTCATTAACACATTACAACTTAAGAAGTTGGAATCAATCGGAATCACAAATACTGATCTCATTGAAGCTGGTATTGAGCAAAAAACTAATGAGCTTAAGCCTGTTCCTTTTACTTCAGCTATTCATCTGTCAAAAAACAGGAGATATCTCAAATATGCCCTGCCTCCTATCCTGATTATTTTAATAATTCTTTTTATCTCTCCGAATCTCATAACTGAGCCTACTGAGAGAATTGTTAATCACAATATTTACTATGAGAAAAAACTTCCTTTTTCTATCACTGTTGAGAATAAAGAGTTACAAGTGATACAGCACGAGGACTTTAAGCTGAATGTTAAGGTTGAAGGTGACGAAGTGCCAGAGAACATTTTTATTCAAACCGGAAATAAAAGGATTAAACTTCTTAGGGAAAGTCCTGTGCGCTTTTATTATAGTTTTCTTAATGTACAGAAAGAGAGAAAGTTTAAACTGATTGCAGATAAATTTGAGTCGCCGGAGTATAACCTGAGAGTACTGCCAAAGCCTGTTATTCTAGACTTCACTATCTATCTTGATTATCCTTCATATACCGGCAAAAAGGATGAGGAAATTTCCAATAATGGTGATATAATTCTACCTGAAGGTACTAATGTTACCTGGAAGTTTTTTACAAAAAATACGGATATAATTAATTTCCGTTTTGGAGATAAAAGCAAAGAGCTATCAAAACAGTCATCAAATGCATTCATATATAATGATAGGTTTTTTCAAAATCAAAGCTATTCCGTCTCAGTATCAAATGAATATTTGCGAAATTCCGATTCCCTCTCCTACCGGATTACTGTAATTCCTGATTTGTACCCTACGATTTTAGTTGAACAATATACCGATTCAATTTATGACAAGAGACTCTATTTCAAAGGAGCAATTAAAGATGATTACGGATTCAGACTGCTGACATATAACTATAGAATTAAAAATGAGACCGGAGAAGATTATAGCATTATTATAGATACTATTGCCATAAACCGAAATATAAATACACAACAGTATTTCCACTTTTTCGATATCACCTCCCTCAACCTTAATCCTGGGGATGGTTTGGAATATTATTTTGAGGTTTGGGATAATGACGGCGTAAATGGCAGTA
>JAOZOC010000571.1 GCA_029933495.1 Bacteroidales bacterium | reverse complement strand
ATTGATTAAGTAATGTATCTTTAAAATTCACTTTGCAAATCTAAAGGCAATGACGTCACTGCGAGGAAGAATGACGAAGCAGTCTGACAGCCATTACATACTTGACTTGTCACTAACAGATTATTGCTTAAATTTGCAGCTAAATAATTTTTCATGTTTGATAAAGAAAAAATCTCAAAGCTTTTTGATTCATTTAACGACCTGAACGTTCTGATTATCGGTGATGTTATGGTTGACTCTTATTTGTGGGGAAATGTTGACAGGATATCTCCAGAGGCTCCTGTTCCTGTGGTTTCAATTACAAAGCGTGAGAATAGGTTGGGTGGGGCTGCAAATGTTGCTTTGAACATAAAAGCAATGGGTGCAAATCCTGTTCTTTGCTCTGTGGTTGGTAATGATGCAAAGGGCGACGAGTTTATTACCCTGCTTGAAAAACAGCAGATGGAAACATCCGGAATACTTAAAAGTGATAAAAGGATAACAACAACTAAATTCAGGGTGATTGGGAATAATATGCAATTGCTGAGAGTGGATGAGGAGATTGATAACAATCTTAATGAGAATGACCGGATAAAACTGTTTGAGACTTTCCTTGAGATTACCGGAAAGAAGAAGATAGATGTTATAATTTTTCAGGATTATGATAAAGGGATTATTGATGAAGAATTGATTTTAAAATTTGTTGAGAAGGCAGGTGAACTGGGAGTTCCGGTTGCTGTTGACCCGAAAAGAAGAAATTTCTTATCATACAAAGGAGTAACACTTTTTAAACCGAATTTAAAGGAATTGAGCGAAGGTTTGAAAATTGAAATTGACAGGAAGAATACCGGAGAGCTAAAGGAAGCGGTAAGTAAACTTAAATCGAAGATAAATGCCGGTATTGTGATGATAACTCTCTCGGAGGACGGTATTTTTGTTGAATACAATGATAACGGCGAGAAGGAAATCAGGCTTTTTCCGTCTTATGTGAGGGCAATATCTGATGTTTCTGGAGCGGGAGATACTGTTATTAGTGTTGCTTCACTTTGTCTTGCAGCGGGCAGCGACCCGGCAACAATGGCAAATATTGCAAATCTTGCAGGCGGTCTTGTTTGTGAGGAGGTTGGAGTCGTCCCGGTTGATAAAGAAAGACTTCTGAGAGAAACCCTTAAACTGGAGCTGTAATCAGTTGGTAGGTAATCCGGTGACTAATCGCAAAGCCGGTAAAAAGAACAATAATTAACAAACTTCGTACACAATTTGAAAATATATTTACTTTTGTCGCGGCATACACTAATTGAATGGTTAATCCGTTAGTAAATATCAAATAAGATAAATTGAATATTCGCAAAATAATTATCATAGCAATTGCAGGTCTGTTACTTTTAGGATCGAACCATGCTTTCTCGCAGCGGCAAAAAATTGAGAATAAACCCGGATATGACCTTGCACCCAGGCACTTTGGGTTTATCCTGGCAATGACACAAATGGATTTTAGGATAACTCCCGTTTCTAATCTTAATACGAAAATGTTTACTGATCTTCAGGCTAAGGATATTTCAGCCGACTCTGCTATGCTAATGGGTGTTCAGAGTGACCCTTCATTCGGCTTTACTGTCGGGATTGTGGGTAACCTCAGACTGGGAAATAATTTTGATCTGCGACTTATCCCTTCTCTGACATTTGGTGAACGTTATCTTGATTACAGAATACTGAAATTCAGGAAAGGAGAACAGGAACTGATAGATATCAGGAAAAATATTCCGTCAACCTTTGTTCAGTTTCCATTAACTGTTAAATACCGCTCGTTGCGTCTTAATAACTTTGCTGCATATATTTTGGGTGGCGTAAGTTATAATCTCGATCTTGCCTCACAAGCCAAAAAGGATGCAGATCAGGGGCAAATACAGGTGAAGCTCTATAAACATGATGTTAGCCTGGACCTGGGTTTCGGTTTTGACTTTTATTTTGAATGGTTCAAACTTGGGACAGAATTAAAAATGTCTTATGGAATGTTTGATATGCTTAAAAAAGAGGATAATATTTACACCGACGGAATTGAAAGTATGAAATCCAAGATATTCCAATTATCCTTTACATTTGAATAACTTATCTTATTTTTTCTTATGAGCGATAAAACAAAAACAGAGAACCTATTTACTGCACTTATTAAAAAAGCTTCTCTTAAGCAGGATGTCTATAAAAACACAATTGAGGCGCTAAGTACATTGAAAGAAGGAATGGAAGACCTTGTTGTGCAATATAATCGGTTAGATTCTTTAGAGGCAAAAAAAATTCCTGTTGTGTTCAGAGATCGCAGTGAGTTTGAGGCTGAACTGAAGTTTGCCGGTGATACACTTGTGTTTATGATGCATTCAAATATTTTTGAGATGCCCCGCGACCATGAAGTGATGAAAACACCGTATGTTAAGGAAGATGTCAGTCGGTCGTATTGCGGGATAATCAATATTTTTAATTTCCTTAGCGATTCATTTAAATACAACCGCATTAATGATGTCGGGTATCTTATAGGAAGGATATTCATTAACAAAGATATGCACTATTTTATTGAAGGAAAACGAGAGATCGGGTTTCTATATGAAAGTTTTGCAAATGCTAAAATGACTAAGAAGTCGGCTTCGGAGATAATAGAATCTTCCGTGATGTACACAATTAATTTTGATCTGTTAACTCCCCCTTATGACAATATCAAAGAGGT
>JAOZOC010000570.1 GCA_029933495.1 Bacteroidales bacterium | reverse complement strand
GCCTATATCAGTGATAAGGATTATGATTATTCCACAAACTGCGAAAAATCACTTTAAAAGATGAAAGAATCGGCGGAGGATGACGATTACTTTACGAGCCTTGAACCTGAATTTGAAGCGTTGAAGGCTAAAATTCTTGAAAATAAAAAGGGTGATCTGGAGAGGCATAAAGATGAGATCAAAAAAATATTGAAATTCGAGATTGTTACAAGGTATTATTATCAAAAAGGTAGAATAATAGCCTCTTTAAATGATGATGAGGATATTACTAAAGCAATTGATGTTCTTAGCGACGAACCTGGTTATCTGACGATTCTCAGGGGTGACGATAAAGATGATAAAAATTAAATGCGTTATAGTATTAATCACCGCCTTATATATTTTGTAGCATTTATTTTATTGGCTATCAGTATTCCTTTGTCCCGCTTTGGAATGAGTATTGCCCAGTTTCTCCTTATTGGTAATTGGCTTCTGGAAGGTGATATTAAAAATAAAATAAGAAAGTTTGTTAATAATAAGGCTGCCCTTGCCCTTGCCTCACTTTATCTGCTTCATATTGTAGGATTGCTTTATACCAGCGACTTTCAGTATGCTGTAAAAGATTTGAGAATAAAAATTCCGCTTTTAATCTTCCCGCTCATTCTTTCAACAATAGAACCAGTTAGCAGGAAACAGTTTAATGTTATTCTGAAGGTGTTTGCCGGAGCTGTATTAGCCGGTACATTTATCAGTGTTGGGATTTATATGTTTAAGGAGATAAACGATTTTCGGAATATTTCTCCTTTTATTTCGCACGTAAGATTCAGCCTGAATACCGCACTGGCAATTTTTGTGACGGGTTACCTGGCCTTTAATGTTTACCGACATAACTTCATAATCGAATCGGTTACAGGGATTTTTATAGTTTTATTCGTTGCGTTTGTTATTGGGTTTATCGAAATACTTAAAGAAAGAAATATCTATTACCGCTTGTCAATATTTCTTTTGCTAATCGTGGTACCTCTTTTTGGTTTTTTTTACATTCACGATGTAGCCAAATCATACCTCACACCTGATAAACAGGAATTGCAAAATATTGATGCATATACAGTAAATGGAAATCTTTATATTAATGATACTGTAAAAATGCCTGTTGAAAACGGTAGTTATATCGGGCTCTATATTTGCAATAAGGAGCTTAAAAAGGAGTGGGGTAAAAGAAGCCAGTTTGATTTTAATGGTAAAGATTCAAAAGGTCAACCGGTAAAATATACACTTTACAGATATTTGAACTCCAGAGGATTAAGAAAGGATTCCGCAGGAATCTCAAAGTTAAGCAAGGAAGATATCCGGGCTGTGGAACTTGGAATTGCCAATTATCATTACACCAAAAAACTTAGTCTTAACACCAGGCTTTATAAGCTGCTTTGGAGTTACGACAGCTATCGCAAAGGGGGAAACCCGAGCGGTCATTCACTATTGCAGCGTTTTGAATTCTGGAAGGCCGGAGTTGGGATTGTAAAAAGCAATTTCTGGATTGGAGTGGGTACCGGCGATATAAGCAGTGCTTTTTACAATCAGTATGAGAACTCGGAGACAAGGCTTACTAAAGACCTTTGGGTTAACAGAACTCACGACCAGTACCTCACAATATTTGCAACATTTGGAATAATAGGTTTTATCTGGTTTATTTTCACACTTTTCTATCCTTCGTTTAAAATGAGAAAATATGGAAATTACCTTTTTCTTGCTTTTTTCATCACAATGCTCCTTTCGATGCTGATGGAAGATACTCTTGAAACCCAGGCCGGTGTAACGCTTTTTGCTTTTCCTTTTTCATTTCTTTTGTTTATGATAAATGGTGAATTTGAAAATGAATAATTGATTTCCGGACTGTTTCGGATTTTAACGAATGCTTTGCATGGTGAATAATCCGGAACTTGTCACCTTCACCCACTGTTCAGGTTTAGTAATCTCCAAACAGTTTTTTCACCTTTAACAGGAAGTTTTATTACCTCCTGCCCAAAAATATTAAAAACAACCACTGTCATTCCATTATTGGCTGTCATTCCGAATCCTTTGGGCTGGCTTTTTGCGGTGGGGTGAGGAATCCCCTTGCTGCTGCGACTGCCATTTATTCTTTGGTTGTCTTTCATAGCTGTGGGATTTCTCCTTCCTGCGCTATGGCCTTCCCCAAGAGTCGAAATGACACTACTTTTTGGAATGACAACGTATTCGCTTTTTTATTTCTGCACAACCACCTTCCCGCTAATCATTTTTCCCTCTATTTCTAAATGGTGAAAGTAAATTCCATTTTTTACTTCTCGTGTATCCCACACCGTTTTTATATCCATAATCGGTAGTTTTATTACCTCCTGCCCAAAAATATTAAAAACAACCACTGTCATTCCATTATTGGCTGTCATTCCGAATCCTTTGGGCTGGCTTTTTGCGGTGGGGTGAGGAATCCCCTTGCTACTATGACTGCCGTTTATTCTTTGGTGGTCTTTCATAGCTGGGGGATTTCTCCTTCCTGCGCTATGGCCTTCCCCAAGAGTCGAAATGACAGTGCTTTTTGGAATGACAACGTATTCGCTTTTTTATTTCTGTACAACCACCTTTCCACTTACCACCTTTCCCTCAATTTCCAATCTGTAAAAATATATACCGTTCTTTGTTTGCCTTGTGTCCCAAACTGTTTTTTTACTTTTTACAAATATGG
>JAOZOC010000569.1 GCA_029933495.1 Bacteroidales bacterium | reverse complement strand
CGGCTAAAGAAGTTTCCGGTAAACCTTTGGTTGTTCATATGCATGCTACTGAATTTGACCGCTCAGGAGAGAATATTAATACAATCGTTTTCGATATTGAACGTAATGGTATGATGGCTGCCGACAAGGTTATGGCGGTCAGTAATCTGACGAGAGATATTGTTATCAATAAGTATGGCATTCCGGCTGATAAGGTAGTTACGGTTCATAATGCCATTGAGCCGGTTGAGAACCCTGACATACTGCAAGTGAAAAAGGCTGTGAAAGAGAAAGTTGTAACTTTTCTGGGAAGGATAACCTTTCAGAAAGGCCCGGAATATTTTGTTGAGGCTGCACATAAGGTTTTACAAAAGGACAGGAATGTGCGTTTTGTGATGGCCGGATCAGGTGATTTGATGAATAAAATGATTCGTCGTGCAGCTCAACTGAAAATATCAGACAGGTTTCATTTTACAGGCTTTCTGACAGGTAGTTCGGTTGACAGAATGTTTGCTCTTAGCGATGTGTTTGTAATGCCTTCAGTATCTGAACCTTTCGGGCTTGTTCCTTTGGAAGCAATGCGTACAAATGTGCCGGTTATTGTTTCTAAACAATCTGGTGTAGCCGAAGTTTTGAAGCACGCAGTTAAGGTTGATTTCTGGGATGTGAATGCTATGGCTGATGCAATTTACGGATTGCTTCACTACAAAGCATTATCACAGATGTTTGTTAAATATGGCAGAGAGGAAGTGGATAATCTGAAATGGGAGAATGCCGCCAAGAAGATTTTAGATGTATATAATAGCGTCGTAATTGAAGAATAGTTTTATTAAAGAATTAGCTCCAAAAGTTTGGGGCGAATTGCATCTGATATATAAAAATTAATTAAATAAAAATTTAAACAGATGAGATCAATTTGTTTTTATTTCCAGGTTCATCAGCCGTTTCGTCTTAAGACTTACCGGTTTTTCGATATGGGTGTTGATCATTTTTATTATGATGAATACCTGAACCGTTCTATTATGCAAAGGGTAGCAGCAAAAAGTTATCTGCCTGCCAATAAACTTATGCTTGAACTGATTAAAAAGTATGGCGATAAGTTCCGTGTTAGTTATTCCATCTCTGGTAATGCCATAGAACAATTCCAGCGCTATGCTCCTGAGGTATTAGAGAGTTTTAAAGAACTTGCTAAAACAGGTAATGTGGAGTTTCTTACTGAGACTTATGCGCATTCACTCGCTTCGCTTAGTAATATGGATGAGTTCAAAAGACAGGTTGAACAGCATAGCCAAATGGTTGAAGATCTTTTCGGACAAAAACCGGTTACTTTCAGAAATACCGAGCTGATATATTCAGATGCAATTGGTGAAACGGTTGCCGGAATGGGTTATAAAACAATTCTTACGGAAGGTGCAAAACATGTGCTTGGCTGGAAAAGTCCAAATTATGTTTACAAACACTCATATCTGGATGATGTGAAGCTGCTTCTTAAAAACTATAGATTGAGTGATGACATCGCATTCCGCTTTTCCGATCAAAGCTGGGCTGAATGGCCACTTACCGTTGATAAGTATGTTGGATGGCTAAATGATATTGAGGATAAGCAGCAGGTTGTGAATCTGTTCCTGGATTATGAAACCTTTGGTGAGCACCAGTGGGCTGAGAGTGGTATTTTTGATTTTTTGAGAGCGCTTCCCGGAAAGGTTTTTGAACTTACTGATTTTAATTTCTCAACACCATCTGAAGTAGTAGCTAAATATGAACCCATTTCTGAAATCCATATTCCGAATCCCATTTCCTGGGCTGATGAAGAGAGAGACCTTACAGCATGGTTGGGTAATGAGTTGCAGGACGAAGCCTTTGAGAAGTTATACTCTAATAGAGAAAAAGTTGAAATCTGTGATGATGTTGATATAATGCGTGACTGGAACTACCTGCAGACGAGCGATCATTTTTATTATATGTGTACAAAATGGTTTTCCGATGGGGATGTTCATCGTTATTTTAATCCGTATCCATCACCTTATGAGGCTTTTATAAATTATATGAATGTATTATCAGATTTTATGATTCGCATTGACGATAAATGTAAAGCTATTGACGATTCAATGAAAGATAAGGTTGATGAACTTGCACAATCTGCAAAGGAAACGATAAAAGATTTATCAGGAAAAGCTGAGCAAACATTTGATGAAGTAAAAGACACACTGAAAGAAGGTGCTGAAAAAACAAAAGCAAAAGCTGAAGAAACCTGGGATGGCGTTAAAGATTATTCACTTGACGATATTGTAAAAATGTCGAATGCAAAGATAAAGCAACTATTAAAAAAGGTAGATGTTGAGGAGCTGACACACGTTCTGAAGGAGGCTGGTGATGATGTAAAGAATAAAATAATTCCCAACATGACCAAGACAGCAAAAGAGCAATATGATAAGCTTGAAAAGGAAATCAAAAAAGTTAAAAAGACCGACTTTAAAAAATATAAGAGTAAGATTGAAGATGAATTGAAGAATCTGTGGAATAAGAAATAGAATATCTTTGTAATTCGTACTTTACTTCTGTCTGCATCTTGTGGATGACTGTAAGATTTTAAAATCACAATCAAAAAGGCTGAAAGCCTCGTATGCTTTTGTTTATTAATTCATCTCTCCTATAATTCTGGTAATCCAATACACTAACCATATTCCAAAAAAACCAATGACAGAGATTCTTAACCAGAAAGA
>JAOZOC010000568.1 GCA_029933495.1 Bacteroidales bacterium | reverse complement strand
GTCCCGGCCTATTTATGTGACATTGCCTTGATGGTAACCGGAATAGTAGGCGAACCTATAGACTGTGATATCTCAAACCCAAAAATAGCCGGTATCGGCGGTATTCCACTGGTCACATAAGGATCGTTTGTTCCATAAGCACCGCAGTCTTCGCCGTTCAGGCCCGCACCTTCTGCCGATGAACCCGTTTTAAGAATATACCCGTTATCAATGGTTGAAGTATGGTCGGTAAAAACCGTTGACATATCAACATTTTGAACATTACCGTTGGTATTGGAATACTGGGTCGCATTACAAAGATTGCTGGAAGTGACATCTCCGGTCCCGGAAGTATAGGTTCCGTCAATCAGGATATTATTATACTGTGCACTGTAAAATGTTTCAATATTTCCTTTTATTGTATTGTTTGTGATTGTCAGAGTTGAAGTAGGGTTCTCCTCTTTCATATAAATTGCAAAATCACTGGTATCGGCAAGTATGATATTGTTGCGTATTACAGAATTTGTTGTATATTTATCGAAGAAGATTCCATAATTTATATAGCTTGTATTGGAAATATCCGGCTCTATCCAGTTTTGATCAATCAATAGTGAATCCGCAATGGTAGTAATATTGATACATTTAAGACCATATAGATAGGTTAAAGCAAAATGGTTTCTTCTGATTGTTATGTTACTGGTAGATATATTGACTCCATAAGAAGACGCTAAAAAGGTTATTCCTTCCACAACACTTCCCTGGCTTCCATTATAAAATCTCATATTGCCCACTTTAGAACTTTCCTTAAAAACCTGTGACGAGTCATTTTCATTCAGAAAGTACCCGGTACCGATAAATGTCAATTGTTTTGTAATAGAGCCGGAATTACCGTAACTATCCGGACTGCCCTCAAGATAAATGGTATCCCCGGCTGAGGCACCACCAATAGCCAATGATAAAGTCGTAAAATCGGCCTGAACGTTCACGCGGTTATTAACCCGCCATACTTTGGCATCCATTGTCATAGCAATAAATAGTGCAATTGCTGTTAATAGTGTAATCTTTGTTTTCATTTTGTTTAATTTTAATTAGTTAAAATATTAAGAATTGAAGTTTTATTTTTGTTTCTTATTTAGAACGGTTCTTAATTTCGTGCAAAGGAACGACAGAAAAGGTATATTGCGCAATACTCATTAATGAGTATATTATCATATATACCTGTTTATCAGATAATTGAAAAGTGTTAAATATTTGTTAAATAAAACTCTTCAGGAAAGAATTATTGAATGAAACTGTCTGAAAAAGAGAGTTCATAGTGATAATCGGAGTTCCAAGTACGGGATTATATTATTCCGGCCCGGATACTGAAATTTACCAGCTCCATTGTGTTTTTACTGCCTGTTTTTTTAAGCATTTTCCTCCGGTGAGTATCCACTGTGTGTTTGCTGCAATCAAAAAGATCGGCAATTGATTTACTGTTCATACCTTGTTTGATCTTCAGAAGTATCTCTTTTTCACGCTTTGTAAAATGAATCCTGCCCTCTATGGGTTGCTTGTTTTCTAACAATACGTTACCCGATTCAACATCATGCAATGAAAAGTTAATGGAAGTATCGGTCTTTATCCTCGAAATGTCTGTAAGAATTGAAAAGAAACTCTTCATTCCTGTATCAAAGCAGGATTCAAAAACGGTTGTTTGCCTAAGTACTTTCAGATATGATCCGTCCTTTTTCCTAACACGGTAATCAAACATTGATTCTATGGTAAAAGGTTCGGGATTTTTCTTTCGTGCCCATTCATTTACAATTTTAATAAGGTAAAAATAGCGTTCGGTATCATCGGGGTGATAATAACTCATAAGCAAATCGAAATTAAACTCCTCTTCGGAATAACCCAGTAGTTTGGTGATACCTCTCTGGTATGTAACGGTAAGGTTTACCATATCTGCGACATATATTGCCTGGGTCGGCATCAGTGGGTAGCTGTCAAGATACTCTCTTGATTTTTCAATAAAACCCGCATCCTGTATTTTATCGGAATACTTTTTAAAAAATGCTTTGAAAGCAATATGATTATATTTATCAGAGTGCACAATTAATGTAACAAAAAACAAACTAAAATGTTGACAAAACAAACTTTGCAAAATCCAACAATGTTGTGTTAAACTCAGCCGCATTTTCAATTTGTGATGAACAATTCGTTTACCCTTTTAAAAACTTGGGTATACGTCCATTGTTAATGGTTTCAGACCTTAACCTCCTGCCAACGATACGTTCAACCATAGCACCTGTCTCAAGGATTTTATCTATATCAAGATTTGTTTCTATTCCCATTTCATCCATCATCACCACCATATCTTCTGTTGATACAAGGCCAACATCTTTGGCATCTTTATAATAATAGGCTCCAGTTCCGGAAACCGGTACACCACTAACAAAGTTTGCAGGCTGTCCGCCAATACCACCCAAAGTGGATTCATAATTTGTCATCCCTGCCTGGAGTGCTGCCAACACATTTGCCAAACCCCATCCTCGGGTAGTGTGGAAGTGTGCAATTTGTTTGTGCGGATTATCCACAGCATCCAATAACATGGAGAAATAATCATAAACCCTGTCGGGAGAAGCAGAACCATCATGGTCGGCATGTTCCACATCATTAGCTCCAATGTCGAACCAGCGGTTGGTAAATTCTATTGCTTTTTTCGGATCTGTTGGCCCTTCAATAGGACA
>JAOZOC010000567.1 GCA_029933495.1 Bacteroidales bacterium | reverse complement strand
AATTCCCTCATGATTATATACAAATTTTTAGATGTTTCGAACAACAAAACGCTTTAAGGTTCACCCGTCACAAAACCCAATGCTGCAACATCCTGAAAGTCAAGTCACCCTCCGCTTATCAGATGAATAATGGCAACATCATCTCCATCTCTCACTATAGCATTATCCCTCTCATCTCTTTTCACAAGTTTGCCATTAATTTTTGTAACAAGAAATTTAAAGGTAAAATTCTTTTTCTCTATCAACTGTTGTACAGTCATTTGGGCTGTATCTTCCAATACTTCAGGTCTGTTATTTAGTGTTATTTTCATCATATTTTACGTTATCTAACCTCACTTAAGCAATATTTCAAGGACAGAATTAGCTTGCATATTAGCAACTATTCCAACTCTTGGTGCAAGTGGCGGATTATCCTCAGAACTTTCCGATTTCTCATCACCACAAATATAAAGATTACCCTCTTCTCTGAATCTTAGAGAATTACTGTCACCCCAGCCAGCCATCCCAAGCCCTACTACCAAAGGCTTACCTGGCATCTCACTTAAAACAGTTTCAATAATCATTTGCTTCATCCCGGCCAAATCAAAAGCCTCAACAATTACATCACAATCACCAAAAAGAGTGACTATTGAATCAGGAGTAAGTTTCACATCATAAGCCTCCACTTCAATTGCAGGATCGATCGCTACAATATTTTCCTTTATAGCAACCACTTTCTTTTGTCCTATTTGTTTATAGAAATAGTATTGTCTGTTAAGATTGCTTTTGCTAACAATGTCAAAATCGGTAATAATAAGTTTTCCTATCCCGACACGAGCCAGGGCAATAGCGCAGTTAGAGCCAAGTCCACCAGCACCAGCAATTCCTACAATCTTTCCTGAGAGTCTCCTCTGTATATCTTCAAATGTCATAAATAAACTTTTTTACCATATTTTTGAAAATGCCTTGTCCCGTGGCCTTCAGCAATGACATCAAGAACACGGTGATCATTTTTCTCAAATATTGTCCCGAAAATCACTTTCACATTTCTGAAATTTTTCATCTCCTTATCCAGAATTGCAGTCGGACCAAGTATAAAGACATCAACATTCTTTCCCACATTTTCAAGCATTTCCACAAAAGTGCCATTAAAAATACTGGTTGCAGTTAATATTACACAGTCTGCTTCCATCAGATACTTTTCTCTGTGCTCAATCGGTTTAACAGCTTCGCTATTGCTATAAAGGTCAAAAACACTAACTTCGAGTCCTGATTCCTGGAACTTATTTACTATTGGTTTAAAATCACCAATCATTACTACTTTTTTATACTTCCCAAAGTTAACAAAATCAAATATATCCTTTTCATCACTATAATCTGATTTATAATTCAATAATGCATTCAAATACGCAGTATAAATAAGCCGGTGATCCGGATTATTTAAATCAGGGAATAATTTATCTTCCAATCCGGCAATATCCACCATGCTTCTCAACGTTGCGCAAACCCCTATCTGTCCGTCGTTAAGCATCAATCCCAAATACTTATCACCAGCAACAACTCTATTAACTATAGAATTATCAAATCCATACTTCTTAAAATAATACCTTAAAGGCTCTTCCATGTTATCAAGATTCATAACCATCGTTTCAATTTGATGTACTGAATTGTTTATATTTTAGCACTTTACACAATAACCAACTATTAATCAAGCGATATGCAAATATATGCATAATGAGAATTTCTAATAAATTTCATCAAAGATATATTTATATCAATTATTTTTGCAAAAAAACAGAAAGAAGTTAATAACTATTAAAGCAAATTGTTATGCATGATATTCAAAAAATGAAGGATGCCCATAAAATTCTTAAGGAATGGAGTTATGAATTTACTCCTCTTGACAAGGGCTATACCGATAAGATTTTATATGTAAATCTTAGCGACAATACCCTTAAAGAAAAAACTGTTTCTGAAGAGGTAAAAGAGAAATTCATTGGAGGCAAAGGATATGGACTCAGACTTTTATGGGATGCCACAACACCTGAAACTAAATGGGATGATCCTGAAAATGAAATTAATATTTTTTCAGGTCCAATTGGTGGAATAACCCAGTATTCCGGAACAGGAAAATCGCTGGTAGTATCGCTCTCACCGCAAACAAACATTCCCGTTGACAGTAATGCCGGGGGATACTATGGCCCATTTGTAAAATTTGCCGGATTTGATGGTATTGAGATTCAGGGAAAAGGTGCTAACAAAGACATAATAGTTTACATTGATGGAGTAAATCACAAAGTTCAAATAGTTGAAGCTCCTCTGGAACCTATGGATAGCCATGAATTAGCAGCTATTCTTCACGAGATGTATGCTGATGACGAAAAGGATAAAAAAAATATATCGGTAGTTTCAACAGGTGATGCAGCTGAACATTCATTAATTGGGATGCTGAATTTTAGTTTTTATGATCTAAAGAGAAAAGAGATTAGGCTAAAGCAAGCCGGAAGAGGCGGAATAGGCACAGTATTCAGAAATAAAAATCTTAAAGCATTGGTTGTTAAAATCCCGGGTGTAAAAGGAAATCTTAACAACGTAGTTGACCTAAAGGCTATAATGGAAAGAGGTAAACGTTTTAACCGTGAGATGAGAGAACTTGACGATTCTCAGGCCGAAATGAGAACAAAAGGAACAGCCCACCTCACCAATGTTATGAACGACTATGATTTATTACT
>JAOZOC010000566.1 GCA_029933495.1 Bacteroidales bacterium | reverse complement strand
TGTGATTTGTTTTGTGTCATTTCAAGTGCCTGTATAATTTTATACCTTGTCTGTTTTGGGTAAATTATCTCGTCAATGTAACCAAGTGCAGCGGCTTTATACGGACTTGCAAATGTGTTTTTGTAATCGTCAACTGCCTTTTTCTTTTCTTCGTCGCTAAGTTTGTTTCTGAAAATGATATTTACAGCCCCGTCAGCACCCATAACAGCAACTTCAGCACTTGGATAAGCATAATTAACATCAGCACCAATATGCTTACTCGACATCACATCATATGCACCGCCATAAGCTTTTCTGGTAATAATTGTAATTTTTGGAACAGTTGCTTCCGCAAATGCATACAGAAGCTTGGCACCATGTTTAATAATACCACCATATTCCTGGGTTGTGCCTGGTAAAAATCCCGGAACATCTACAAACGTAACCAGCGGAATATTAAAGGCATCGCAAAAACGAACAAACCTTGCAGCCTTTGTTGAAGAATTGATATCAAGAACGCCAGCAAGATTAGCAGGTTGGTTGGCTACAATCCCAACAGGCCTGCCAGCAAAACGTGCGAAGCCCACAACTATATTCTGAGCATAATAGGGCATTACTTCCAGAAAATTACCTTCATCAATTACAGTTAAAATAATTTCCTTAATATCATAAGGTTTGTTTGGATCATCAGGAACAATAGTCTGCAACTTCTCATCCTCACGGTGCGGATCATCTGTACAGGCTTTTATTGGCGGATCTTCAAGATTGTTTGAAGGCAAAAAGCTAAATAACTCTCTCAGCATCATCATTGCCTGCTCGTCATCTTCTGCAATAAAGTGAGCAACACCACTTTTAGAGTTATGTGTCATAGCGCCACCGAGATCTTCCTTAGTAACTTCTTCGTGAGTAACAGTTTTTATTACGTCCGGACCGGTAACAAACATATAGCTTGTTTTCTTGACCATCATAATAAAATCGGTAATGGCGGGAGAATAAACAGCACCTCCTGCACAAGGGCCGAGTACAGCCGATATTTGTGGAATAACTCCTGATGCAATTGTATTACGGTAGAAGATATCTGCATATCCGGCAAGACTCTCAACTCCCTCCTGGATTCGTGCACCACCTGAGTCGTTAAGTCCAATAACGGGTGCACCCATTTTGAGTGCCATATCCATTATTTTTATTATTTTATCTGCATTGGTACGACTTAATGTACCTCCGAATACTGTGAAATCCTGTGCGAATACATAAACAAGTCTTCCGTCTATTTTGCCATATCCTGCAACCACACCATCGCCCATTATTTTGTTTTTATCAATTCCGAAATCGGTAGCCCTGTGAGTAACAAACTTGTCAACCTCAACAAATGTTTCAGGGTCGAGAAGGTCACTTATCCTTTCACGAGAGGTTTTTCTTCCGGCATTATGTTGTCTCTCTATTCTATCTGCTCCTCCTCCAAGTTCAGCAATTTTATTTTTTTCTTCAAACTGTTTAAACTTATCTTCTATTGACATAGTATTTTGTTTTTGTGAAATTTGACTTTCGTATATTATTTATTCAATGATAATTAAAGGTTGATTTCCATCGATGGTATCGCCGTCATTTACAAGAACCTCGATTATCTTCCTGTCCTTTTTTACCTTATATTCACTTTCCATTTTCATAGCTGATATAATAACTACTGTTTCCCCGGCCTTGACAGTATCTCCTTTTTTGACCAGCACTTTGACAACTTTTCCAGGCATCGGTGACGAAATTGTGGAATCATCATCCAGATCATCACTTTTGCGATTTTTCATATATTTTGCCTCAGCATCTAATATCTCTATATCGTATGAATTGTATAGCGTATTTATGGTATAGGTTTTTGGCTTATTCCCCGGAGTAAGTTCAACATTAAACGATTTGTTATTATAGAGAATAGAATAAACCCCTTTTTCAACTTCAACAAGGTCAACATTATATTCTTCGTCGTTAACAGAAATTTTATAATTATCACCATCCTGAGTTATGAGTTTAACTACTGAAGAACTCCCGTCTATATTTATTTCTAATGACATAATTATCTTTTTTAATTATAATCTTGTAATGTTTTTTTTTCGACCAAATGCTTTCCAGTTGCTGTTAACATCGTCAGGGTGTATCCTGTCCTTGACCTTCTTAAGCCTTTTTTGGTAATCTATGAAAGCAGCAATTGTTGCAATGGCTTTACAATCGCCATCACACTTATTTTCTTCCATTAGGATATCTTTGTTTTTCTCAATGAACTGAGTATTGTATTTTCCCTCAACAAAATCTGGAGTATTCATTATCTTTTCAAGGAATTTAATACCTGTTTTAACACCCATTATTTTGTACGCAAACAAGGCCCTTTTCATTCGTTGAATGGCTTCATCCCTGTCAATTCCCCAGACAATCAGCTTAGAAATCAAAGGGTCGTAATAGATTGGAATTTCATAACCTTCATAAACATACCCGTCATGCCTAACTCCAAGGCCAAGTGGCTCTGTGATGTGCAAAATTGTGCCAGGGCTTGGCATAAAATTATTATCCGGATCTTCAGCATAGATACGACATTCAATAGCATGCCCGCTTTGTGATAGATCTTCCTGCTTGTATTTCAATTTTTGTCCGTCGGCAATTCTGATTTGCTCTTTAACGAGGTCAATACCCACAACTCTTTCGGTTATAGGATGCTCAACCTGTAAACGGGTGTTCATCTCAAGGAAGTA
>JAOZOC010000565.1 GCA_029933495.1 Bacteroidales bacterium | reverse complement strand
CAAAACAATTAAAATTCAATATTATGAAAAAAGCAAATACCTTGATGTTCACTCTGGTTTTATCCTTCATTTCGCTTACTCTTTATGCGCAGGATACACCGGAACAGGAATTTTTTCAGGATTTGAATAAAAATTCTGCTGCAACTACAAAAGCACCGTCGGCAACAAACACCTGGACAGGTGCAGCAAACAATTATTGGGGTAATTATGGCAACTGGTCGTTGGGACATGCTCCAACTGCAACCGAAGATGTTGTGATACCCAATGTAAATATGCCGTGTATAGTGGATTATTCTGACAAAACCTGCCTTAATTTGACAATTAATTCCGGAGCCGCCGTTACGATTAACGACCAGGCCCTTGATGTTATGGGAAGTGTTACGGTTTACGGCTCCATTGAAATGACCAACACTCTCTCGGAATTGAATATTGCAGGCGACATTTGGTGGGAGTCCGGCTCAACAGCTACAATGACAGCCTCGGCTACTATCAACATAAACGGTTACTGGATATTCCAGTCAGGTGCAAATGTTCAATTAACATCCGGATATGTTGATTTTGAAGGGTCAACGACATCCTACATCAGAAGCTACGAAAGCAACTGTTATTTCAACCATATCCGTAATCATAAAACATCCTCAACAGTGGCGGTCAGCAGTATGTCAACCGAAGACCTGCATGTTGCCGGTAATATCTATAACTATTCCAACTGTACTTTCGGAATGTATTCCAATCATTCCGTTATTCTCGACGGCTTTTTCAACAATATGGGCGGACACTTCCATTGCTTAGGCACATTTGTATTCAACGGAAACCCTTCGGCTGTACCGCTCAAACCGAATACCGGTGATTATTTTAAAAATCTTACACTGAATATGACCTCGGGGGCTCTTGAACTGGACAACACATATAACAACGAGCTTCACATTAACGGCGACCTGACCATAAACAGCGGCATATTGAAAGCAAATTCGTTCGATATCTATCTGAAAGGAGACTGGACAAATAATGTCGGCACCGGAGGATTGTTTCCGGGAAACGAAACCGTAATATTTACAGCCGACACCAAACCTCAGGAGATTAATGGCGCAACAGTATTTAATGATGTTGTTCAAAATGATCATTTATATTATTTACATTTTAATGACAATGCTACAATTGGTAATTTAACATTAAAGGGACAATGCTGGGCATATGAGGATATGAATATTTCCGGAGTACTTGATCTGAATTTGGATATTTCCAAATTTGCCTGTGGCTTCGGTTCAAATCCTACGGTAGATGTCGGGTTATTGAAACAGGGTGGCTATATTGTTGTTTCGGAAGCCGTCCTGAACATCAACAATCTTTATGAAGACGCCATTCTCGGCAGTTATAAGCTTACAAGCTCAGGTGGTGAAATAAATATTGACAACACGGGTGATCCTGTTGATCTGAACGGCGAGATACACATTGCAGACGGAACGATGACAGTAATAGGAACAATAAGCTGGTGGCCCTATAACCACGATGCCGTGCTTGAAATGAGCGGCGGAGTACTCGATTTTCCGGCTTGCGGCATTACTATTGACGATAACTTATATTCATTCACTACGAATATTACCGGTGGGGTTATCAGGACAGCTGGAGGATTTTCGGGAAAACGTGCAGATTTCACACCCACAGCGGGTACTTTTGAGTTTTACGGAACAAATAACGTAAGCCTATCGCAAACGAACGGATGTACGTTATACGATGTAGAAATTGACAAAGCAACAAAATCTTCATATTCTATCTCAAATACAGCCATACTGCCAGAGGGCAGAAAAGATTTAACTATCAGTGAAGGTAAAGATAATACGGCATTTTTCTCAACCGATTTTTCAGTAACGCACGTACTTGATGTGGTATCAGGCGGAATGACCATAAATGGTAACACTTTGTCAGTATCAAACGATTTCAGGGTTCATGGCACTCTCACGATGAATAATTCTGACGATGTTATAAATGCTCATAGCTACCTTGTGTTTTATTACGGCTCAACAGGAAATATCACTGCCGGTAAAATTTATATCGAAGGTTATCTTAATACTTATTCAGGGTGTACATTTAATCCGTTAACTTTAAATACAATTTATTTCACAGGCTCAACAAACAATAACGGGCTTGCAAATTTTGAGCCAAGTGTTACGTATGGAAATATTGTTGTTGATAAAACGGCGGGGGATTTCAATTTGGCAAATAATGCCACCCAACCCCACGTTGTTAACGGTACATTTACCATTAACCCGAATAATGCTGCAAGGGTGCAAAATCAGACATTGATACTGCATGGCAATCTTATAGAAGATGCCACATCGGAATTATACGCTTCATATAGTAAGAAAAAAGCTGTTTCCTCAAAATCGGAAAGTACCGGAGTATTATCCGGTGGTAACAAATCAAAAGCGGGATATATTGAAATTGACAACGATTTCACACTTAACGGATTACTTAATGTTGACGACGGACAGGTAGTTTGTCACGGAATTTTCGGTACGGAATCAGGTTCTACAATTGATATTGACGGTGGCAGCCTGATTGTAGATAATCCGTATTACTCAAAAGCCTGGCAAGATTTGAGAGGTACTCTGAATATGACCGACGGTTTGTTTGAAATCACTTACAACAGTTTTAGTTTTATGTCCACTTCCGTAAATAATATTTCAGGGGGTACTTTAAGATGCGGGGGGGGATTTG
>JAOZOC010000564.1 GCA_029933495.1 Bacteroidales bacterium | reverse complement strand
ATGATTAACTTTTAAACCGCAAAGATATAACTTTTTGTTTAATAATTAAGACTGGATAAAAATTAGAGGGTTTTGGAATATCTTTTGTCTGAACTTTAATTTAGGACAATAGATATATTTTTGATTTTTATGTATAATAGTTCCAGATTCCATTAAAAGTCCAAATAGAAATCTTTTGTGAGTAGTTTGTATTCAGAAGTATAGGAATTGTCATCATTACGCACACTGATTTTTTCTTTATTAACTGCATCCGGTTTTGAAATGCTGAACTCCATAATCACTCTTGAGGGAGGTTTTGACTTTTTCGGAGAAATTGTTAGCTGCCTGATGCAATATAAGCCATTTTCAGTTGAGAGATTATTTATAAATGCAGCATCGTTTTCGGGTACAATTATGCAGTATTTTCCTGATGTAGCAATTATTTTCCTGATGCCACTTATTAAATCCTGATAAGGTAACAGGTCGTTATGCTTTGAAATATTTTTTAGTTGCTTAGGCGATTTCAAGCTGTTTGTAAAAAATGGAGGATTGCTTACTATCAGGTCATATCTTTCTGAACAGTTAGCTGAATATTCCTGAAAAGAAGATTGGATTGCTTTTAACCGTGTTGCCCATTGGCTATTTTTGAAATTTAATATTGCATCTTCAACAGAATCTTTATGAATATCCAGGCCGGTGATATTTGCTGATGACCTTTGAGCAAGCATAAGAGAAATAATACCGGAACCTGTGCCAATATCCAGAATCCTCTTTTTGCCTGAAACCTCTACCCAGGCACCAAGTAGGACAGCATCGGTTCCAACTTTCATAGCACTGCTTTTATCTGAAACACTAAAATGTTTAAAGTTGAAAGGTTTTCGTTTATCCATTTGATAATATAGAAGTAATTTTTTGCTGAGTGTATTAAGATTAATACTATCGAACTAATGTCTTGCTTCATTTAATAACCAATTCATTGCAACCTTCTCGCTATAAAATATCTTAAATTCGTAATTATCAATCTGAATTAATTTTTCAAAAAGGATTACAAAAGCAGTTTCATAAGGCTGATCAACCAGAATGGCTTCTCTGATTTGTTTGTATTTTTGGATTGCTGTTTTAACCTTATTATAGAAAATATCAATCTCATCAGGTTTTGTTGTACAGCTTGTACCTTTGCAATTTATTAATACATTGAGCTTTCTGGGAAAAGAATCATTTTTAATTATTGCATTATAATGCTTTAACATATCTCCAACACCAATGACTCCTTTTGTCATAGTCATTAAGATTTTTTTTTCGTAATCATAGTCGAGTGTCAGCATACCAATATGTAATTATAGTAGTCTCAAATATATGAACTACAAAAGTTTAGATGTTTCAGATTTCGGGATGTTGTAACTATTGACTGCAAATGTAGTAATAAATCAATAGAGTAGCGCAGAAAATCATAAATAAATGTCAATCAAACCGTCGGGAGCTTCAATCTCAATTATTCTATTTGTCCTGTCAACTTTTTTTATAATATTATCGGCAACAGGTATCAGGATTTCTTTCTCATTATATTTAATAATAAACAGAGCCTGTGCAGCCTGTTCAATAAAACTTTCAATTTTGCCGATATTGCCATTAGTAATATCCACTACATCAAATCCAATCACTTCGTGGTAATAGAATTTGTTTCCAGAAAGTGGTGGAAGAAAGGATAGTGGGAGGTAAAGTTCCTGGCCGGTCAATACTGCAGCCTGATCTTCGGAGTCAATATCTTCCAGTTTGACAAATGCAGATTTATTATCTTTAATCTGGAGGCTGTTTATGGCAAATGGAATTAGTTCTTCATTTATTTTAACAAATACAGCTTCAAGCTCTTTATAATAGGATATATCGTCAACATCAAAAAAAAACACCAGGTTACCTTTATAACCTGATGTCTTTTTTATTTTTCCGAGATAGTAGAAGTCATCTCTGTTCATAACCGAAGCTTTATAAATTATCAGCCATAAGGCCGGGTTTTATCTGCTTAGCCTTTCTTCTCTTCTTTTTTCTCCTCTTTCACTTCCCCTTTAGCTTCTTCTTTCACTTCCTCTTTAGCTTCCTCTTTCACTTCCTCTTTCACTTCTTCTTTCACTTCTTTGACTTCCTCCACTACTTTCTCCACTTCTTTGACTTCCTCTTTCAACTCTTCTTTAGCTTCAGCAATTTCTTCAGTAGCCTCTTCATCTTTCGCTTTTTCTTCCTCAGCCTCTTCAGCCTTTGCTTTTTCTTCTATACCAAGCTCAACAGCTCTTTTTGCTGCAAGTTCTTTAGCTCTCTCTTCATTTATTTTTCTTTCAGCGTCAAGACGTTTTTTCTTTTCATCTTTTTCTGAGAGGACATTATTTTTAACCTGGTTAGCAATTTTTTCCTGCTTTTCTTTTAGCCAGGTTTGAAATTTTGCCTCAGCCTGCTCTTCTGATAAGGCTCCTTTTTTTACTCCTTTCAGAAGATGGTTTTTAAACATAACACCTTCGTGTGAAAAGATAGTTCTGACAGTGTCTGTTGGCTGAGCACCGGTTTGAAGCCAGTATAAAGCCCTGTCGAATTGTAGCTTGATGTCAGCAGGATTGGTGAGGGGGTTGTAAGTGCCAATATTTTCAATGTATTTCCCGTCACGTGGTGCACGACCATCCGCAATTACTATGTGATAAAAAGCTTGTTTCTTTTTACCTCTTCTCTGCAGTCTAATTTTTGTTGGCATAAT
>JAOZOC010000563.1 GCA_029933495.1 Bacteroidales bacterium | reverse complement strand
AGTTAGGAGCAAGGGTTGACCTGAAATTATAGTGAACCATATTTACAAAGGCTTGTTATTTTATATTGAGACCTTTGCAAGGCGAACTATTTTAACAAAGGGTTGGAGCAAAAGATGAA
Organism: Bacteroidales bacterium; assembly: GCA_029933495.1. Lineage (GTDB taxonomy): Bacteria > Bacteroidota > Bacteroidia > Bacteroidales > JAADJA01 > JAADJA01. Next base: position 2,602 of record JAOZOC010000563.1, on the reverse strand, counting down.
CTAATAATTTTGAGGATATTATACAGTCAATATGAACAATAAAATTTTATGGAAACCATCAAAAGAGTACAAAGAAAATTCGCGGATGTACGATTTTCTAAGTCGTATTTCCGAAAAATACAACCTGCCCGACAATGAATACTACACGATACACGATTGGAGCATAAAAAATACAACATATTTCTGGGCTGAAATTTGGGATTATTGTGATGTAAAATATTCCAAATTGTATAGCGAGGTTATTGACGACCCTAAAAAAATGCCAGGTGCTAAATGGTTTTCAGGGGCAAGACTCAATTTCGCAGAAAACCTGTTACACCGAAAAGACAATCATAAAGCAATTATTTTCAGAGGGGAAACCTCTGTGGAGCAAGAGTTGACTTATGCAGAACTTTATGAGCAGGTAAGAAGAGCTTCTGCTGCACTTAGAAAAGCAGGTGTGCAAAAAAATGATCACATAGCTGCTTTTATGCCAAATATGCCGGAGACTGTTATTATGATGCTTGCAGCTGCCTCCATAGGTGCAGCATGGTCATCAACATCACCTGACTTTGGTATAAAAGGTGTATCCGACCGCTTTTCGCAAATTGAGCCAACAATTATTCTTGCTGCCGACGGATATTACTACAAGGGAAAAGTTTTTGATTCACAGGGAAAACTTAAAGGCATTATACATAATCTCCCAAGTGTTGAAAAGGTTGTGCTTGTTGATTACACCGGAAATGCAAATACCGATATAATTCCAAATTCGGTTTTATGGGATGACTTTGTTGTCGCGACTGACGAAGAACTTATTTTTGAACAACTGCCATTCGACCACCCTCTCTATATTATGTTCTCATCCGGAACAACAGGACTTCCTAAAAGCATTGTACATTCAGCCGGAGGCACTTTGCTTCAGCATCTTAAAGAACTGATTTTACATTCAGACATTAGCAGTGACCAGACCGTTTTTTACTATACAACCTGTGGCTGGATGATGTGGAACTGGTTTATCAGCAGCCTGGCAACAGGAGCGACCTTGGTGCTTTATGACGGAAACCCGTTTTATCCAGGACCGGATGCTTTATTGAAAATGGCAGATGAGTTGAACATTTCATTCTTTGGGACAAGTGCCAAGTATATTGCCTCTCTTGAAGCGGAAGGAGTTAAACCCAAAGAAATTTCCGATTTCCCATATCTTAAAGTAATTGCCTCAACAGGTTCTCCCCTTTCAGACGAAAGTTTTGAATTTGTTTACCGCGACTGGAAAAAAGATGTTCAGCTTTCGTCAATTGCAGGTGGTACTGATATTATTTCCTGCTTTATGCTGGGAAATCCAACACTTCCGGTTTATAAAAGTGAGATCCAGTGCAAAGGCTTTGGTATGGATATAGATTGTTTTGATGAACAAGGAAACTCACTCATTGACGAGCAAGGTGAGTTGGTTTGTAAAACAGCCTTCCCTTCAATGCCGATATATTTCTGGAATGATGAGAATAATGAAAAATATATGAGTACCTATTTTGATACTTTTCATGGTATCTGGCGTCATGGAGACTTCATTGTAATTACGAAGCATGGTGGTATTATTATGTATGGCCGGTCGGATGCAACCCTTAACCCGCAAGGTGTCAGGATAGGAACAGCAGAGATCTACCGTGTGGTTGATAATATGGAAGAAATTATGGATTCAGTAGTTGTGGGGAAAAAAGAAAATAGTGATGAGATTGTTGTACTATTTGTAAAACTGCATGAAGGTTTTAAGCTTACTGATGATTTACAAAAGCAAATAAAAATAAATATTCGTAATGGCTGTAGCCCAAGACATGTTCCCGAGATTATTAAAACTGTTCCTGATATACCACACACTTTCAATGGAAAGAAAGTTGAGATAGCGGTTAAAAAAATTATTAACGGTGAAGAAGTGATGAATAAAGATGCTCTCGCTAATCCGGAATGCCTGGATTTTTATAAGGATGTTTTGAATTATTAATTCTCTCAGATTAAAAAAATTTATACCTTTATCGGCCAATTTTTGAACAAAAATTTGAATAAAGCGGTTTTATAAATAAAAATTCCAAAGAAATAATGAATTATCCAAAAAAAGTAACAATAGGCGACATAACCGTAAGAGACGGTTTTCAACACGAAGAAAAATTTATCCCTACGGAAGCTAAACTATGGGTCTCAGAACAACTGATCCTGGCAGGGTTTAAACATATTGAAGTATCTAATTTTGGTAATCCCAAAGGTATGCCCCAGTTTAAGGACTGCGATGATCTTTTTAAACTAATCAGGAACAGCAAAAAGCTGAAAGGTAAACTTGATGATGTAAGCCTGACAGCCATCACCATACGTGAACGCGCTATTGAACGCGCCATCCAGGCTAAACAGGATGGTTACGGACCAGACAGAATTTTATTAATGGTATCAACCAGCGAATCGCACCACAAAACTAACTCCGGTTTATCTCTGGAAGATTATTGGAAAATGGCCGAAGAGTGGATACCAAAAGCACGTGATGCTGGTATAAAAGTTAACGGAACAGTAAGTACAATCTGGGGCTGTCCTATTGAAGGGCCAACAGATCCGAAAAAAGCAATAGAATTTACCAACCGCT
>JAOZOC010000562.1 GCA_029933495.1 Bacteroidales bacterium | reverse complement strand
TTCCTAATTAAATATATGCAGGAATTCCATTAAAAATTCAATAAAAATACCTATCTTTACCCCACAATATAAAATTTTATATGAACTAATGTTTTTGTATATTAAAACTAATTAACGATGGACACAGTTGTAATAAAATCGCAGTTACAAAAGATGATAGATCAGCAGGATGATATAAGTGTGCTTGAGGCTATTTATACGTTACTTCAGAAAACCAGCCTTAACCCGGTTTTGAAATACAAATTAACGGAAAGAGCCAAAATGTCGGAGGATGATATTATTGCCGGCAGATTATTAACAAAACAGGAAGTGATCGAAAGAACAAACAGTATTATTAAATGAAACAAGTCCGTTACAATGGCTCTGTGAAATCCGTTTTGTATTTGAATATTTGTACTTTTGGAATTTATTTGAATTTTGATATTTGTACTTTGAGCTTAAACGGATGTATCTGGAAAACTTAAAACTTATAAACTTTAAAAACTATGCAGAGGCAGAGTTTGGCTTTTCACCGAAAATAAACTGTTTTATCGGCGATAATGGTGCCGGCAAGACCAATATTCTGGATGCCATTTATTATCTCTCATTTTGTAAAAGTTATTTTAACCCGTCTGACACTCAGAATATCCGACATGCTGAACCCTTTTTTGCTGTACATGGTTCATATCATAAAAACAATAACGGAGGAGATCAATTGTCAGTTGTCCAAAAGCGCGGGCACAGGAAAGTTTTTAAACTGAATGATAAGGAATATGAGCGACTTGCAGATCATATCGGATTGTATCCACTTGTTATGATTTCGCCATACGACAGAGACCTGATAAATGAAGGCAGTGAGGTGCGTCGCAAGTATATTGATTCTGTTATTTCACAGTTTGATAAGGTTTATCTTGATAACCTGATAAATTATAATAAGGCATTGCAGCAAAGAAATGCACTTCTCAAAAGATTTGCAGAAAAAAGTTATTTTGATGCTGTTTCCCTTGAAATCTGGAGCAATAAACTTGCTTCGCTCGGTGAGAAGATATATTCAAAAAGGAAGGAGTTTCTGAATGATTTTTTGCCACTTTTTCAGCAGTATTTCGAATTTATTTCAGGAGGGAAAGAAGAGGTTGCAATAACTTATGATTCCCAGATTCATGACCGCTCCCTTGAAGAGTTGCTGAATGCGTCGGTTGACAGGGACAGGCAGGTGAGATATACTACAGTTGGAATTCATAAGGACGATCTGTTGATGCAAATAAACGGTTATCCTTTGAAAAAATTTGGTTCGCAGGGCCAGCAGAAATCATATGTTGTTGCTATTAAGCTTGCACAGTTTGAATACACAAGAGACATCAAAGGCTTTAAACCGGTTTTGCTGCTTGATGATATTTTTGATAAGCTGGATGAAAACCGTGTGAAAAAAATAATACAACTTGTGAGCGAAAATAGTTTTGGTCAGATTTTCATCACAGATACACAAAAGGAAAGAATTGAAAATATTTTCATTCAGATAAATATTGACCATATGATTTTTAATGTCGTTGACGGTACGGCGGTGGTTGTATAAGAATAATCTTGTTTTAGCAATTAAAAAGCGATAATAATTGAAAAAGTCAAATGATCAAACATTGGGGGAGGCCATTCAGGAACTAATAAAGACATACCATCTTGAGGATAAGTTGAATCAGGCTCGTCTGGTAAAATGCTGGGGTGATGTAACCGGCGAGCTTATCAGTAAGCACACTGAAAAACTATTTGTGAAAGGTAACAAGCTATATGTAAAACTTGATTCCGATGCTTTGAAAAATGAGCTTCTTTACGCAAGAACCAAACTTATTAAAATGCTCAATAAATCAGTTGGTAGCGAAGTTATTTCAGAAATTATTTTTCTTTAACCTTAATTTATTTCAATAAAAAACGGCATTCTCGCCTGAACTCCCTCCATCTTTGTAACTGTCTTCATATAGCCGTAATATTTGTAGAATTCACCTAACTCGTTTTTTATCATCGACTGTCTTGTTTGGCCCATAAGATCCTCCATTAGTTGCATCCAGGGATCTTTCAGTTTTGGTAGTTCCGTTATTCTGTAATCCTCAAGTTCAGCCAGCTCTTTAGCTTTGTTAACAGCAGTTTTAAGGCTCCCCAGTTCATCAACTAATCCCAGTTGAAAAGCATCTGTTCCGCTCCAGACTCGTCCCTGACCGATTGAGTCAACTTGCGCAACGGTTAATCCGCGGCCATCCGAAACATGTGTAATAAAGGTTGTGTAAAACCTGTCAACCATATTCTGAATGATATTTCTTTGATAGGGTGTCAATGGTTTTGTAATTGTCATATAATCAGAGTTACTATTTGTTTTTACCCCATCGAAGGTAACTCCCTGTTTGTTATGAACGAATTTTTCCCGATGCGGGATTAGTCCGAAAACACCTATTGACCCTGTAATGGTAGTTGGTTCAGCAATAATATAATCTGCGCCGCAAGCGATGTAATATCCACCTGAAGCTGCTACATTTCCCATCGAAACTATAACTGGTTTCATCTTTTTCGCCAGTTTAACCTCTCTTAAAATAATATCAGAGGCAAGTCCGTCACCACCCGGCGAATTTACTCTCAGGACAATAGCTTTAATAGAGTTATCAAGCCTTGCGTTTCTTATGGTTCTGGCAAATCGTTCCGAACTGATGCCGTCGTCTCCTTCACCCTGAACAATATCTCCCGAAGCATAGATAACTGCAATTT
>JAOZOC010000561.1 GCA_029933495.1 Bacteroidales bacterium | reverse complement strand
AATAGTACCGTTAACTGGTTTAGTTTGGAACTATCAAATAATTTCTATAATTTTGAAGCAATCTATAAAATTAAAATCAACCTTGTTTGGAAGTAAACCATACGAATTAATAGGTTTTATCTGCTTTGATAGTGAGTTGAGAATTTTATATAACTTACATATACCTGAATATCAAAGCATTACCCCCCCCTCAACCATCTAAGATACAACAGGTTACAAAATCAATGTTCTGTATTGACAATTTTTACCCTTAGTATCTATCTTTTTTCTCTGTTTTAAGTTCATAAAAACATCAAAAACTCTTAGAAAAGTGAAGAAGCACGGTGATAAATTAAAATATGAACTTAAAAATGAAATGTTATGAAAAAATATTTTTTATTACTTTCGCTTTTATTTATGATAATAACTGCGAAAACTCAAAACGACACTATTGGCCCATATTTAATATATACAGAAAATGATAATTTCTATTTAATAATCGAAAATGATACGTTAACGTTAAATAGGAACGGAATAACAATTAAATTTATGATCAATATTTCCGAATCGGTAAAAGAAATATTTGCGCAAGATTATAATTTGAGATATGTGCGCAAGACAATCGGAGATTATTATTATTATCAAATTAATAATACTGAAAATTATATCGAAGAATGTAATAATATATATGTTGATGAGTGCGTTAGTGAGTTTATTTTTGATTTTAAAGTGCACTATCATTCATTTGAACCAAATGACCCGAATTTTTATTATCAATGGTATTTATTTAAGATTCAAGCTGATAAAGCATTTAATATTACGACTGGTGCAGAGAGTATTACCGTAGCTGTTTTAGATGAAGGTTTATTTCTAGATCATAACGATATTGGAGATAATAATAAAATTATTGAAAATATATATCATAATCCAGGAGAAGATGAATGGACAAATTGGCAAAATCCTAACTCTGCTAATACAATTGATGATGATCTCAATGGTAAAATGAATGATTGGAAAGGTTGGAATTTTGCAAACTACGATGAAGAACTTGGACAACTACCTGACTATTTTGTAGAAGATAATAATGTGATACCTGAACAAGATTGGGCGTATCATGGAAATGGAGTTAGCGGAATAATAGCAGCAAAAACAAATAATAACTTGAATATAACAGGAATAGCAGGAGGTAATTATGATGAAAATATTGGAGGAGTTAAAATACTACCAATTAAAGTATCGGATTGGAGGTTTAATGAGCAAGCCCCAGTTCCATTTTGGGAGGAACAATTTAATTCAAGTTCTATAGCCGCTGCAGTTCAATATGCGGTCGAAAAGGAAGCTGATATTATTAATATGTCATTTGGATTAGATTTAGTTGGGAGTATATATCCACCATTATTCGCAAATATTGAAGCTGCCCTTGAATATGCGTACACTAATAATACAGTTCTTGTGGCTTCTGCCGGAAATGATGGGGATGAATGGGAACTTCAATATCCTGCAGCAAGTGAATATGTAATTGCAGTCGGAGCAACAGATCAATACGATGAAGATTGCGACTGGTCAAATAACGGTACTGGACTTGATTTAGTTGCACCCGGAATTGATATATTAACTTTAAACAAAGAGGACTTTGAAGAAATGGCAGGTACTTCTTTTTCCGCACCAATGGTTGCAGCTACCGCAGCTTTAATGCGCTCAATTATTCCCGAACTTCCAAACACTACAATATGGGATATACTTATAACCACTGCTGAAGAAGTAGGTAGCCATAGTTATATCAACGGGTGGAATAAGTATATGGGATATGGTAGATTAAATACATATTATGCTGTTTGCGAAGTTTTAAAACTTTTGCCTCCTAAAACCATAAATTTTACTGATGTATGGTATGAGCCCGTATTTACATTACACGATATTATTATTGAATCCGGAGGTACATTAGTAGTATATTCTACAGTGGCTTTGGGAAACGATGCCAGAATAATTGTTAAACCCGGAGCAACTCTTATTGTTGACGGTGGAACATTGACAAACTACAAATTTTGCGGGCATGAAGACAACCTTTGGAAAGGTGTTGAGGTGTGGGGCAATGACGAACAGTCGCAATATCCTTGTAACGGAACACAATACCAGGGTAAAATAGTACTTCAAAACGGAGCCACTATTGAAAATGCAGAAATAGGTGTTTTGCTTTGTGCAAGAGACGGTGTCAATTATAATACAGAATATTCAGGTGGTATAATACAAATATCTGATGACCAAAACGAAAGTACCAGGAGTGCTTACTTTATAAATAACAAATATTCAATTAATTTTAAAGAGTATAGCAACTATTATCTCGGCTTTAATTGCTCGAACCTGGCACCTGCTGATAACTTAAGTTTTATTAAGGATTGCAAATTCGAAATTAACCAGGATTATTTGGAAAACAGCTGGCATAAGGCTTGCATTTACATGTCTGATGTTAATGGTATTAAAATTGCAGGATGTGAATTTGCAAATAATTATAATGAACTTCATGGCCATGGAATTAATGCATACAACGCCGGATTTAAAGTTTATGACTTATGTAATTCACAAGTTTTACCTTGTCCTGAAGGTGAGGAAAGTGAATGCACATTTACAAACTTTGGAAAGGGCATTAACCTCGGAAACATTAATAGTACAAATACACTAAGTGTAGAAAATGCAGTGTTTACTAACAACAGCAATGGTATTACGTTAAGCAATGTACATAATGCTGCTGTTTTGTTTAGTGATTT
>JAOZOC010000560.1 GCA_029933495.1 Bacteroidales bacterium | reverse complement strand
GAAAATGCTTCGATGAAAAAGATAGGATTGATTCCCGAAATTGTTGTCAGATACCGTACTCCCTATTTTGCTCATATCTTTTCAGGTGGATACTCGGCGGGCTATTACAGCTATCTGTGGGCCGAAGTCCTGGATGCAGATGCTTTTGAAGCCTTTAAAGAAAACGGTATTTTCGACAAAGCTACTGCCACATCATTCCGCACAAATATTCTGGAAAGAGGAGGCACAGAAGACCCGATGGTTCTCTACGAAAAATTCCGCGGCAGAAAACCGAGTATTGAGCCAATGCTGAAAAGGAAGGGGCTGGTTAAATAGGTGCTTGTTGGGTGAAACCGGCCGGTAATAATGTTGATTAAGTCTGTTTTGTTATAAAGTTAGAAATACAACTTGTTATTTAGAGTTATTTTAAAATAGGGTAGTAAATTATTTTGAGAAATTTTTTTCGGCCTTTCTTTCTGTTTAAATAATTATTTATAGCTTTGTAGAAAATCTAACAATGCAATGGCCAGGATTCATTTTATTAAGCAAAGAGTTAAAACTATTGTTCCTTTTTGTTTATTTATATTTGTTTTAATAGTTACATTCAACAGTTGTAAAAAGGAGGAGCCTGTTATTGAGAACACAAACAGCCCGCCTCTGATTACTTTTATTAACCCCGATAACTATACCAGTATTTCTGTGTCGGAATTGCTTCCCGTTGATATTCAGGTAATAGATTTTGATAATAATCTTTATAAAGTGTTTTTATACATTGACAATTGTCTTGTTTATGAAGCCGAAAATGGTCCGTTTCATTATGTAGTAAAAGGGCTAAAGCCGGGAGACCATTCTATTATAGCAAAAGCCATTGATAAAGAGGGTCTTTCAGCAACATCATATATTTCCATCAAGGTTTTGGAGCCCGATTCATTTGAGGTAAACATTTATTGGTCGAATAATACCTATGAAAACCAAAATATAGAATTTAGTATTTACGGTTATAGCCCGAATGGTGATATTACAGAGGCTGCGGTTTATATAAACGACTCATTGTTAGGTGCCGACACATCAGAACCTTTTTCCATAACCTGGAATCACGTTCCGGCAGGAACTTATACTGTAAAAGGTGAAATGAAAGATGAAACAGGTGAAGTTGCCTTTTCCTCAGAAAAAAAATTAATAGTACAGAGTATAGAACCTCCAACAGTCAGTTTTGACTGGAACGCTCCAGAGTTGTTGTTGCCTGGAATGACTAAAGAAATATCTGTAGATGCCCATTGCGAACCTTATGGATATGCCGAAAAGATAATACTTTATGTAAATGATACCATTATAAAAACAGAAAACAATGCTTATGGCCTGGACTATTGGTGGCAGAATATGGAGCCGGGTAATTATTTATTTCGTGCAGTGGCATATAATAAGCTTAACGACAGTACTGTTGCCGAACTTGAGTTGGAAGTGGCATCAGGATTTCCGTTAGACAATTCAGTTGTAGATATTATTGCATCTGATGTACCGGATATGGTTTTTGCATTGGCAAAAAATGAAAACCAGCTCGTTATTTTCGATCCGTTAACACAAGTGGAAGTTGAAACAATTAACTTGTCGGGTTTCCCTGCCTCTGCTGTTTTTTCATCTCAGGATAAAAAGCTTTATGTGATTTTCAGTAACTCAGGAATATTATCTGTTTATGATAAAATTACCTCCGAAATTTCTTCAGTAGAATATTCAGCCGGTAACTCCGGAGTTGATATCGCTGTTGATGAAGTTCACAGAAGAATATATATTTCAACAAACGGTCCGTCTTTTATACTTGATATGGATAATTATAACACTCTTAACAATAATGCAGGATTTTCATCTGATAAACTTGCTATAGATGAGCAAAATCAATGGTTGTTCACTCTTAACGCGGGAAGCGGTTTCGGTAAAATTAAGAAATATTCGATTTCGGATGATAACCCGCAAATAATTCAACAGGCTGAATTTGACCTGACTGATTATGATAAGATAATGATAAGTCCGGATAAATCATTAATAGTATTTTCGCAAACAAATACAAATAATAACATTTCTGAAATATTCTTTCTTAAGTCTCAGAATATATGGGATGTGGAATCGCATTTCTCTTTACAAGCGAAACTAAATGATTTTGTATTCAACAACAACGGTAACAAAGTATATATAAGTGGTGATGACGGAGACTATATTTACATATATGACCCCGTTCAGTTTTCAATGATTTCGGAAATTTATGTTCCTTTTGCCGAAGAAATCAATCATTTGACCACTAACTCCGATGATTCCAGAATTGTAATTTCAGAGCAAATATATTATAGTTATGCAACAATTTTCTATCTTGAAACGGAATAGTTTTAATGTGAGAATAAAACCAAACACATATAGTCTGTTATTTGCAATTATGATAATAGTAATTTCTTTGTTTTCAGGTTGTAAAAAGGAAGAGAGTGAAACAAATAAATTACCCTGGATTGAAATAGTTCAGCCGTATTCAAATTTTTATTTGGCATCGGGAGACAGCATTGAAATAATTGCCGAAGCAGGTGATGTGGACGGAACGGTTGAAAATGTAAATTTTTATGTAAATAATCAATTTGCAAATAGCGACAACACTCCTCCTTATACTTTCTCATTCAACGAAATTCCGGAAGGGTCATATTCAATTATAGCAAGAGCTGTTGATAACGACAACGGAGTATCAAATTCGGAGGGTGTTTATATATCTGCAAAAAAATCAGCAGAGGA
>JAOZOC010000559.1 GCA_029933495.1 Bacteroidales bacterium | reverse complement strand
GATTTCTTTTTGGAGTTAAGTAAGACATTATAAAAGCTTTCTTACTTTTGCCATTGTTAAATTTTACACTAATCCATTTTTTGTGTTGGAAGAAAAAATGAATCAGCAAACTGCAATAATTATCGGAGCAGGTCCTGCCGGGCTGACTGCTGCTTACGAGCTCCTTGAAAAGACGGATATTAAACCGATTATTTTTGAGATGTCTTCCAGTATTGGCGGAATATCAAAAACAGTTAACTATAAAGGAAATCGTATTGATATCGGTGGACATCGGTTCTTCTCAAAATCTGATAGAGTTATGGACTGGTGGCAAAAAATAATGCCCCTGCAGGGAAAACCTTCAAAGGATGATCTTATTCTGCAAAGGGACGTCACAACTTCAACAATACAAAACGCTCCCGATCCTGAAAAAGATGACCTTGTCATGTTGATTAGAGAGCGTATTTCCAGAATATTTTTTCTGCGCTCTTTTTTCGATTATCCAATATCGCTAAAATGGAATACCTTTCAAAATCTTGGGATAGTAAGGACTTTTAAAATCGGGATGAGCTATATAAAAGCCAGGCTGTTTCCTCTCAAAAATGAAAAATCACTTGAAGATTTTCTGATCAACAGGTTTGGCAAAGAGCTCTATCTACTATTCTTTAAAGATTATACCGAAAAAGTCTGGGGCGTACCTTGCAGCAAAATCAAGCCTGAATGGGGAGCACAGAGGATTAAAGGACTTTCGGTCAGTAAAGCATTGCTTCATGCAGTTAAAAGCTCATTTTCAAAAGACAGTTCACTTGGGCAAAAGAAAACCGAAACTTCTTTAATTGAACAATTTACCTATCCAAAACTTGGTCCGGGTCAGTTATGGGAAGAGGTCGCAAGACAAATAGAAGCTAAGGGTGGAAAGATATATATGAAGAGCAAAGTTATTGGAATTGATATTTCTAACGGTAAGGTGCAGGGTGTCAGTTTTTTCAATAGCGAAACAAAAAGCATTTCAAAGCATAATTGCGATTTTTTATTTTCAACAATGCCCGTTAAAGAGCTTATTAGCTCAATGAAACCAGAAGTGCCTAAATCTGTTCAAAAAGTTGCAGAGGGTCTTATTTATCGCGATTTTATTACGGTGGGTGTTCTTCTTAAAAAGATGAAAATTGCCAACACAACAAAAATCAAAACAATCAATAATATTGTGCCTGACAACTGGATATATATTCAGGAGCGGGATGTTAAACTCGGCAGACTGCAAATATTCAACAACTGGAGTCCGTATATGGTGAATGATATGAACAATGTCTGGATCGGACTGGAGTATTTTTGTAATGAAGGCGATGAGTTGTGGAGCAAATCAGATGATGATTTTGCAAAGTTTGCAATTGATGAGTTGTCAAAGATTGATATTATTGAAAAGGAAGATGTCCTTGATTCTACTGTTATCAGAATGCCGAAAACATACCCGGCATACTTTGGCACTTATGATGATTTTCATATTATCAGAAAGTTTACTGACAAGATTGAGAATCTGTTTTTGATTGGAAGAAACGGAATGCATAAATACAACAATGCCGACCATTCAATGCTGACGGCAATGGCAGCAGTTGAAAATATTACAGCCGGTATCAAATCAAAAGAGAATATCTGGAAGGTTAATGCTGATCAGGAGTATCATGAAGAAAAATAGTATCATTAAATATTTGTTTCTATCCGTAGTATTCATTGCCGGAATTATCATTGCCCTATTTCTCTCTGATAAAATCTCTCTGCCATTTAACAATCCATGGGGTGTTGTCGGGCTTCTTACTGTGCAGCAGTATAATCCTGCAAATGACATTTTGAAGTTCCTGATTATCATCACTTTGCCCTCACTGCTTCTTATTGCCGGTTTCATTTTATTAAAAAAGCACATAACATTTGAAAATATAAACGGGAAGACAGACTTCGGTGATGACTTCTTTTTTAGAAAAGGCTCTGCCGGTAAAAAACTTCTTGTTTCTCTTTCAATTATTTTCGTAATAATAATTCCTTTAAATATTCAAACATACCACTCCTGCGGCGAGACAGTTGACACTTTTCATGAAGGCGAAACAATGGGAACGGCATTATCCTACCTTGCCGGCGACATCCCTTACAAAGAAACTATATTTGTCCATGGACTGTTTGCCGACCCACTCCGGTCTGTACTGGCATTCAGATTGTTTGGCAGGTCAATAGGAGCAGTCAGAACTTTGCAATCAATAATAAAACTGATATCATTCTTACTTCTGTTCCTTGCTCTATTAAAGCTGTTTCGCAACAATTACCTTTATGCAACCGGAACTTTCTTCATTCTGACAGTTGCCATATTTTTGAAATTTCTTTTAATATTGCCAAGAGATGTTACTACTTTTCTCTTCATTTACCTGTTTCTAACTCTCAACGAAATATTTGAGGACAATTCCAAATTCTCACCGCTCCGTTTTATAATCCTGACATTTTTTTATTCGTTAATACCCTTTGCTTCGTTTGCATATTCAATAGACAGAGGATTTTATCTTTCAGCAGTTTATATCCTGTTTTCACCACTATTGTTTATCGTACATAACAAAAAAAACTTTGCAAAATACTTTATTCCATCATCTGTTTCCGGCATCGTTTCAGCCATTTTATTACTGGGTTATCTTTTAAAATGGGATTTTGCAGATTTCTTCACTTTCACTTTTCTAATAATGCCAAAATACAAGGAACTGATGGATGGAATGATATATCCATTCAGCAGTCTG
>JAOZOC010000558.1 GCA_029933495.1 Bacteroidales bacterium | reverse complement strand
CACGCTTAGTTGCTGCCGACTCTTTCAGGGCAGTAAGTTTTGTTTGCTGCAATGTCATCAGGGAGTATTCGAGCCGGTTATTTTTGAAAGTGTTTATGTTAATTTCAGGATTTGGAACAACCAATGTCGTTTCTGTTATCAGATTGAAACCGGTTAATTCATTAAGGCTTTCCAATAAAGCCATTGTCCCTATTTCCGTTTCACTTATCTTCTGTTCAATATCAATAATCTCTGCTCTTATTATATCTGCATTTGATGCGAGTATTGCTCCATTGGCAACGCCGGATTCAACTTCAGAAAGTTTGGATGTCAGATTATCTTTCAGGAGCAGAAGCGTTTTTTCACCCTCTCTTAATAATAATATGTTAAAATAAATCTGAGTTACCCTTTCTTTCAGGGCATATAACTGTATTTCAATATTTTCTTTGTCAATTTTAAGATTCACATCCTCCACATCTTTTAAATGAGATGTTGTGCCGCCATCATAAACGGTCTGGCTAACGTCAAGAGATATTTTATACCAGTCTTTATCAAGAATAGGAAAATCAATAGGGATCGGTATATCACTTACAGGTATTTTTGTCACATCCGACTGATAATGAGCCTGTCCGTTTAACATTAATGCTGGAAGGTAATTCTTACTAATATTTTTTAATTTCAATTCATTTGATGTTGATAAGAGCTCGAATTGACGCGACAGAGGGTATTTACTAACAGCACTGTCGTAACATATTTTCAGAGTTATCGTCTTCTGCCCGAAAACTATCGGCATCATTAACAGAAATAATCCCGTAATCTGTAATTTTAGTCTCATTTTTTCTTTATTGCGCAAACTTAACCGACCATATAATTGATTCGAGTTGCATAACCATATTTCGTTTGGGAGCATTTGGAGCATAAACATAGCCGTCAATAGTGATGACCTTATTGCGCTTTTCATCAACAAAAGTATAGTTGATAAACGGTCCTCCCATAAAATCTCCTTCAACTTTCCAAAGCCCTCGAGTTTCAACGGCAAACAAACCATTAAGGTCAACTTGCTTACTTACAGGTTTAATATAATCCTTTGATACAGCCATAAAGGAGCCCTCTGTTGGGCCGGGAATATATGCTTTTGCTATAGAGTCACGATATGATATTATTCTTTTTTGATTAAACGCAACTGTATCTGTATAATCGTATGAGTAAATCATTATTCCCTGGCTAAATTTCCCAGTCTCTTTCCTTATCCACATAAAGTTTGAAAATTTCTTTGCCACATAAAAACCTCCGGGAATCTCAATTGATAAATGGAAACTTTTCCTTACCTCTTCCTGCACAGCGTAATCCCTGAACGCTGCAAAAGTATTCACCAGCCTTTGTTTTTCCGAATCTTCAAGAACTGTCAGGATAAAATCCTTTTTCTCTTCAAAAAGTGTGATAAATGCATCTGTGTCAGGTGCGGTTATTTGTATGACACGCTGGGGTTTAGCCCACACATTCTTCCTTGCATTTAATTCAGCTTTCTTATATTTTTTATCAATTTCAACAATAAATATATTGTGATGAGGCTTGAACAACTTCGAGCTGGCGAAAATTGTTTTTGGAGTATAAACCGCACTAAAATAGGATTCGGGCTGGGGTAACTGAGGATATTCCTTATCGAAAAAAGCCCGGAGTGTATCACCAATAACGCCCTTCCATTGAGCCTCCGAACTCATAACAACAATTACTTCGGCTGTTTTGCCCGATGACCTTTGACCTGTTATTTTATCACCACTGCAGGATACAAAAACTAATGAGGAAAAGAATACTATTACAATAATCAGATAATTGCGCTTCATAACACAGGTTTTTAATTTAGAAACAAAGATATTAGAAAAACGGTAAACCCGGCGATTTTATTCTATTGAAATATTTTACTATCGGACGTTTACAACAAATTTCCTGGCAAACACACCCCTATCGGAAATGATTTTCAGAAAATAGATACCACTTTTCAAATCTCCTGTATCAAATGAGATGGTATGTCTGTCAGTTGTATAAAATATTTTATTAAAATGTTTAATGGGTTTTCCTTCTATTGACAGGATTTCAACATTGTAAATATTGTTAATAGCACCGGCTATTTCAACATTTAAGGAACTGTTAACGGGGTTTGGAAAAATCCTGATATTATCCATATTTTCGCTTTCGTCAATACCCACTTCAAAGTCAACTCTATAATTATCAATGAATATTCCGCCACCGTTATCTCCGACCGCCTTAAAATCCAGGTTAAAATCCTCACCAACATCATCAAGGTAGGTTTTAAAATATGTCCATTCGTTTACCATTTCCAATGGCCCGGCAAGCAGGGTTTCATCAAGGTAGAGATACAATTTATCAAAGTTTCCATTATTTTCGGGAGTTTTATAATAGAAGCTCACAAATATATCAGCACAGATAACAGGTGTAATGTACTGCGGCCCGCATCTAGTCTCAGCTCCTGGTGTTTCAGAGTACCAGGCCAGCGAATAATCACCTTCATATGAAACTGTATCGCAATGATAAAAATCATCATTCCCTGTAATTGGTGTTGAAAACCAGTTTATACAATCATATTCGAAATTTTCCCAGTATGGCACCAGACAACCACCGGGAATTGCAATAATAAATGCGTTTGACGGCTCTGACACCCCATTAGGATCAATATATCCCGCGACAACATAAAATTCATTATAGGATGAAAAATACAACTCGAGTGTATAGGAGGTACCGGTTATAGAATCAATTT
>JAOZOC010000069.1 GCA_029933495.1 Bacteroidales bacterium | reverse complement strand
TTATAATGGTTAGTACACCATTTTTTCAAAACACCCCTCAGGTAGTCCCTGAAATAAGTAGCATGGCCGGTAATATGGCTTTGCCTCCCAAATTTCGACATGTCCACAGGAAGCATTTTCAGAGAATCATAAACAGCCTTGTCAAGATAGCCGTATTTTACCATTTGCGACATCACAACATTCCGCCTGAATTTCACAGTATCCGGTCTTCTGACAGGATTATAAAGAGACGGGTTCTTCAGCATTCCTACCAGTACTGCCGACTCTTCAACGTTCAATGAATCAGGAGTTGTGTTAAAATAAATTTTGGCTGCCGACTTAATACCAACGGCATTGTTTACAAAGTCAAATTTATTGAGATACATTGTTATAATCTCATCCTTTGAATATCTTTTCTCCAGCTTTGAAGCTATAACCCACTCATTAAGTTTTTGTATTATTGTTTTGAACTTTTGCGATTTATCTCTTTCATGATACAGCAGTTTTGCAAACTGCTGAGTGATAGTACTTGCCCCACCACTGAACTGACCGGTAACCACACCTTTTATAGCTCTTAATAATGCTTTAAAATCGATACCTGAATGATCGTAAAACCGAATGTCTTCAGTCGCAATGAGTGCATTAATAAGATTAGTGTCAATATCACAAAATTCAACATCGGAGCGATTTTCAATATAATATTTACCAAGTACAATCCCATCGGAAGAATAAATCTCGGAAGCAAGATTAACTTTTGGATTTTCAAGCTCTTCAAAGGTAGGAATATATCCGAGTTTGCCTGATGAAATCATTGCAAAAAGGCCGATGATAAAAGCAATACCAAGCACAAACAACGACCAGAAAATAATAACATACTTACTATATTTTGCCCTGATCTTTTTGTTTATCTTTCCCTCAATCCTATCAGAAGTGCTCTTTTCCTGATTATTTCCCGAATTTAATTCCTCACTCATATTCAATTATTTCCTTTTGTTTTTAAAAGTAAAGGGCTACTGGAATAAACTTCAAAAGTAGAAAAATATTTTATAATTGAAGTTTGTAATTCATAGGAGTTTTAAGAACCCCAACTTAACCAGATTATAAAACAGGGTCAAAAACTGGTCATCACGTTTAATATCAAACTAATACAAAAAAACTACCTTATCCTGCTTTCCAACTTTCAGGTAATTGTTGAAAGTGTGACAGAAGCAAGTAATTTCAGAAAGCATATAAGCCCTGGTCAAGAGTTAAATGCTGAAACCCCTTCTTAATGCTTTAGAAAAATGGGTTGAAATTAAACCTGAAATTTTTAAAGAAAATACTTTGAGTTTTAAAAGTAAACTTTTACCTTTGCGATAAATAAAATTACAAGTTGTTTAGAAAAACCTTGTGAGTCCTAACAATAATAGATGTGAATTTCTATAAAAGTTATTAAGCCAAATCTTTATGAAAAAGCCCATTTACTTTCTTATCTTATTGAGTTTCTTTTCTTTCTCAGATTCGTTCGGACAAAAAGGAAGCTATCAACTGACTTTTAAAGGCAGGGATTATTATACACACGACACCATTACTATGGATAGTGTTTTTATTGAGAACCCGGCCAGAAACTGTGACACAACAATTTACGGTATATTTCCAAAATTGTTGCTGACCTGGGTATCCGGCGTAGACGAATTTGGCAGTTCAAATAGTTTTCGGGTAACACAAAACTATCCCAACCCATTTACAGGAACGACTAAATTCACCCTTAAACTACCGGACAAAAAAGATATTGCGATAACTTTAACTGATGTTTACGGAAAGCAGCTTACGGGTTTGCAAAAAACCTTACCCGCCGGCACACACACATTTACCATTGAAACCAGTGCCGGCGGCATTTATTTTCTGACAATAAACGACGATGCCGTGTCAAAAACCCTGATACTTAACAACCGGAACAATTCTGGAAAAAACAGTTTCAGTATTCATTATTCAGGCAATGAAAAAATTCCGGAAGGAAACAGTAAAAGTACGCAAAGCCCCGGTTTTACCTTTTTACCGGATGATGAGTTAAATATTACGCTATATACATTTGATCATGTAGAGAAAAGCGCAAGTATCCAGCCCTCAGACAATACCATTTATATATTTTCAATGAAACCTAATTATCTGAATTTTCATGCCGACTCAACCTGGGGATACGCACCCATTACAACCACTTTCAATGTGTTAACAAACATTCCCAATTTAACCTCCTGGGCCTGGAATTTTGGCGATGGTGAGTCCAGCAATCTGGAGAACCCTACCCATTCCTATACAACACCGGGTACCTATTATACGGTTTCCTTAACTGCCCAGGGTGACGATGGGACTTATTTTGCCGTAAAACATAATTACATTCATACACTAAGCGAACTGGCAGAGGTGGATTTTGCTGCAGATATCACCGATGGTATGGCACCTTTGGAGGTTCATTTTATATCGCATACCAATATTCAAAACCCAACGATGTGGATATGGGATTTTGGCGATGGTAACACTGTCCAGGGTGAACCGAATCCGGTTCATACTTATCAGAATGTGGGCATTTACACGGTAAGTTTATCCGTTGCCGATAACAACGGTGTAGTAACCGAAACCAAAGAAGATTATATCTACGTTAATTACTGCCCGTCAACGGTTACAGATGCCGACGGTAATGTGTATAATACGATAGCTATTGGCAGTCAATGCTGGATGCAGGAAAACCTGAATGTCGGGACAAAGATTAGTGGATGGGAAGCCCAGGCTAACAACGGTGTTCTCGAAAAATTCTGCTATGGAGGTGTTGCATCAAACTGCAATACATACGGGGGGCTTTACCAATGGGGTGAATATATGCAATACGATTATTATACGGAAGGCGTACAGGGTATTTGTCCCAATGGCTGGCATATACCAACAAGAAGTGATTTTGACAAATTAACAGCTTCAGCAGAGGCAGCCGGCTCCAGCGGCGGAAGCCTGAAAGAAGCAATGCTTATTCACTGGGACGAGCCGAACACCGGGGCTGATAACCTTACAGGATTTACAGCTTTGGGTGCCGGATTTTATCAAATGCATTTTATTAATCAACCTGAATATATTAATATTAACTGGCAGACCGAATTCGGTACTTCCTCTTCCAGGCATGTAAGTTGGAACGATGATTTATTTATTGAATCCTTATTGCTTAGTTCTTACTATAGTGATATATGTTGGGATGTTAATTATATTTTTCAAGCTGTTTCCATCCGCTGTATAAAAGACCAGGAAGAATAAGGAGAACCGTCTCTGATTGAAGTTTGTAAATCATACGTCAAGTATTGCAGTGTCTGTGAATTGTTAGTAATGATGACCGTTTTTTCCAGCTGGTTCCCCGGAACCTTCTTACCACTATACATAGGGCGTCCCTGCCAAAAACAGGTCCGGGAATCGTCAAAGCAGGTTTACTACAACTCTTTCCTCAGCATATCCAGGGCCATTAGTGCTGTTCTTCGAATGTTTCGGCCGCGGTGTTCGCCAAAGTGAAACTGCCTGGCAATTACTTTTTCAGGGGTTGCAAGTGCAATCCAGGTTGTGCCTACCGGTTTTTCATCAGTTCCTCCTGAGGGGCCTGCAATACCGGAGGTGGCAAGGGCAAAATCGGTTCCGAATTTTTCTCTGACTCCTTCAGCCATTTGCCTTACAACAGGCTCGCTGACAGCACCATACTTTTCAAGGTCTTCATCATTCACATCAAGAGTATTACTCTTAATCTCATTGGCATACGAAACGACTGATCCTTTGTAATAGTCGGAACTGCCTGCAACACTTGTGATAAGATGTGCTATGTAGCCACCTGTACAACTTTCGGCAGTGGAAACTGTTTTTCCCTTTTCGCGAAGCATATTACCGACAATCTCCTCAAGTGTATCTTTGTCAAACCCGAAAATATATTCACCTATTATTCCTTTTAACCTCTCTATCTCAGTTTCCACAATTTTAACCTGTACACTCCTGTCTTTTCCCGAAGCAGTCAGCCTTAATCTTACAATTCCCGGTTGTGGCAAATAAGCAAGCTTAACATTTGAAGGAAGTGTGTTTTCCCAATCCTCAATCATTGCAGCCATTTCCGATTCGGGAACTCCCTGGGTGAGAACGGTTTTATGATATATTGCAGGCAGGTTGAATCTTTTTATCAGATTGGGAATGATATAATTGGAAACCATAGGTTTCATTTCAAATGGAACACCGGGCATTGATACAAATATTACCCCATCTTTCTCAAACCACATTCCTGATGCAGTACCATGTACATTACGAATTACGGTACAGTTATCAGGTACTTCAGCCTGTTTGCGGTTTAGCTCTGAAACTTGTCGCCCCCTAACCCTAAAAATCTCCTTCACATCTTCAAACACCTGCTCATTAAAAATCAATTCCGACCCAAAAAACTCACAAAGAGACTGCTTTGTGATATCATCTTTTGTCGGGCCAAGCCCGCCGGTTATCAAAACCAGGTCTGCTTGTTTACCTGACGTTTCAAGGGCTTCAAAAATATGATCGTGATTATCGGCCACCGAAACCGCCTGGTACACACTTATCCCCGCCATTGTCAGTTGCTCGCCTATCCAGGACGCATTTGTATTTACCACCTGACCAATCAGCAACTCGTCACCTATTGAAATTATTACAGCTTTCATCTCTTTTTTTATTGAATTACAGGCTTATAGCCCAACTCTTCATTAACAATTAATTGTTAACATAAAACATATTTCATAATACACTCGTTATAACCAATTACATATATTTGTAATTTCTAACAAAAGTAGAAATATTCCTGATGACCAAAGATAAAAAAATACCTGAATCGGAATTGATTTTACACCCTGACGGGAATGTATATCATCTAAATCTAAAACCCGAACAACTTGCCGATACTGTAATTCTGGTCGGCGACCCGCAAAGGGTTGAAATAATTTCCAGTCACTTTGATGAAATTGAGTTTAAAAGTTGCAACAGAGAACTATGCACTCATACGGGAACACTCAACAATAAAAGATTAACCGTCCTTTCAACAGGGATGGGAACCGACAATATTGATATTGTTCTTAATGAGCTAGATGCACTGGTAAATGTAGATTTAACCCAAAGACTGGCAAAAAAGAAACATACAACATTAAATATTATCAGACTCGGCACATCGGGAGCACTTCAACCGGATATTCCGCTGAATTCGTTTATCGTATCGGAGTATGGTCTGGGGCTTGACAGCGTAGTACTCTATTACGAGAAAAAAAAAGAGGTTATTGAACAAGAGTTGACAGATGCTTTTTACAAATTTTCAAACTGGCCTGAGGATCTGTCAAAACCATATATAATAAAAGGCTCTGAGGAACTTGCTGAAAAACTCGGGAAAGGATTTTACAAAGGGATTACTGCCACTTCCCCGGGATTTTACGGGCCGCAGGGCAGGGTTGTCCGCCTTGAACTAGCATATCCCGATATTATTAACACTCTTCATAATTTCAAATATAAAGATAAACGGATTTTAAATTTTGAAATGGAGACATCAGCGCTTTACGGACTTGGAAAAATGCTGGGACATAATACACTGACTATTTGCGTTGCTATTGCTAACAGATATCGTCACGAATATAATAATGACTACAAGATTGCTGTTAAAAAACTAATTGAGACCGTTCTTGAGCGGCTAACAACATAAAAAATTTTGTAATTAATTAAATATTATTGTTTTTTGCAAATAGTTTTATCAATATATCTAAAATTAATCAATAAAACGTTGAGTAGATTTACTATTCTGCTTTTATCTCTCATATTTTATACGCAGATTGGGCATTGTGATACTATTGCCGATGCAAACACACAAAATATCGAGAAGCTTGAAAGCAAACTGTTTAAGGCAACAACTGTTGAGAAGCTTACTATTTTTAATCAGCTTTCACAAAGATATCTGGATGCAGATGCCGAAATGGCAAAGAAATATGCAACTAAAGCCATTGAGCTTGCAAATCTTCTTGAAGATAAACCCGAAAAATCGCTGGCTTTATATAATCTGGGTAATGCTTATTATAAACTGTTAAAATATGACAATGCAACTGATGCCTATGAATATGCACTGAAAGCACGCGATAGTATTAGTAAAGATACACTAAAATCAAATATATTAGTTTCTTTAGGATTGTGCTATCTATATAAAAACGAATATGATAGTGCCAGAAGCATATTCTCTTCATTACTAACAAGTAAGGAGCAATTATTAAGTGAACAAAAAATTGCCTTACTCTATTCATATATTGGCGATACTTTTTATGGAATAAGTAATTACGGACCTGCTTTGATAAACTATCACAAAGCTCTTAACATTGCAAAAACATTAGATGATAAGTACCTGATTGCTACGATAAATAATGACATTGGTATTGTTTACAGTGACCTGGGAAATTATGAGAAATCCTTGAATTACTATATGAAATCTCTGGATGGCTTTAAAAAAGCGAACAGTCACTCTGGAATTTCTCAATTATACAACAATATCGGAATTGTATATTCCGACTGTGATAACAGAGAAAAAGCCCTGGAGTATTATCAAAAATCACTTCAGATCGATAAAAAGCTGGGCAATACGTCAGGTATAGCCGGTTCATATAATAATATCGGCATCATATATAGTGAATGGGGTCAAAACGATGTTGCAATTGAATACTATTCCAAGTCACTTAAGATTTATCAGGATTCCGACAACAAAGTGGGAATAGCACAAGTGACCAATAATCTTGGGGAGAGTTATTTTGAAATTGGAGAATATACAAAAGCTCTTGATTTTTTGCAACAATCTCTGCATATGGAGGAGGCTTATGGAAATAAAAGAGGCATTGCCGAATCATATCTCACCTTAGGAGAATCATATTTCACGCTAAATAATTTCCAAAAAGCCTTGAGTTATGTTAATCAAAGCCTAAACATTGCTGACTCTCTTAAGCTCTCATTGATTATTCTAAAAAACTATATGCTGCTATATGAAATATATGAAAAGGAAAAAAACTACCCAAAAGCATTCAAATATCTAAAACAATACACAAGCCAAAAAGATTCGGTTTATAATGAAAACTTCCGCAAAACTCTTATGGATGTTCAGGTTAAAAACGAAATTACAAAAATTGAACTGGATGACAACATCAGGGCTCAGGCAGAATTAACTAAAAAAAAATCGAAACAAGATCAGCGTTTTTTTCTAATAATAATCCTGTTTCTTATACTCCTTTTTGGAATTTTAGTATTCTACGACCTGAAGGCAAAGGCCAAAATAAACAGGAAGCTTTTGGAGTCGAATGAGAAACTTACTATAGAGCAGGAGAACTTCTCAAATACTTTAGAAAAACTAAGTAAAAATGAAAGGAAATATAAGAGCCTTGTAGAAAACTCTCCAACAGGAATTTTACTTATAAGCAAATCTGGTAAAATTCTTGAAGTCAATAAAAAAATTCTTGAACTGTTTGGCTCTCCTGATGAAGAGGAGATGAAAAAAATAAACTGCTTCAAACATCCGCCCCTACAAAACTCCGGAATCACCGATGATTTAAAAAAATGTATCGAACTAAAAAAGCTTATTTACAATGAAATAAAACATACTTCCAAATGGGGTAAGACTGTTTATCTGAAATACTACATAACTCCTATTTTAAACAGGCTGGGAAATGTTTCTAATATTATTCTGAATATTGAAGATATCACAAAATCGAAAGAAGCTGAATTCGCTATAACAGAATCCGAACTAAAATACCAGATTCTTGTTGAAAACTCTTTACAGGCAATGTTCATAATGCAGGATGATAAATTACTTTATGCCAATAAAAATCTTGAAAACCTGACAATGTACTCATTTAGCGAAATGACTAAAAAAGGTAAAAACTGGCTAAAAACGATAACTTATCCTGATGATTACAAAAAGGCAAATATTTTACTTAAAAGATTGTTAAGCGGAAAGGCAATACCTGAAAAAAACGAATTCCGGATTATCAGTAAGAATAATAAAATAAGATGGGTAGAATCATTGGGAACAGTTATTGATTATAACGGGGAAAAAGCTGCTCTTGTAGTTGCAGTGGATATTACAAGATATAAAGAATCAGTATTGGTATTAGAGCAATCAGAGGAAAAACTTCGCCAGCTAAATGCAACAAAAGACAAATTCTTTTCAATAGTTGCCCACGATCTTAAAAATCCATTTAATGCAATTATGGGCTTTTCTAACCTGCTGTCTGAAGCATACGATAACTTTGATGAAAACCAACGAAAAACATTTATCAGAAATATTAGAGATGCCACTGAAAATACTTACAAACTATTACAAAATCTTTTGGAATGGTCGCGTACACAAACACAAAGTATCGAATATAAACCCAATGCTATTAAACTAAATGAAATTATTACCAGTAATGTTTCTGTTCTTAAAAGTAGTGCTGAGAATAAGGATATTACTATCACAATGAAAGTCCCTTCAGATACAATTGCTTTTGTCGATGAAAATATGACCAAAACAGTTATTAGGAATCTGCTTTCAAATGCTATTAAATTTACCCGACCGGGTGGAAACATTGAAATTATTACCACCAAAACAGGTAATTATATTGAAGTTTGCGTTGCTGATAATGGTGTTGGTATAAGTAAAGAGAATCAAAAAAAGCTGTTTAAAATTGATGAACAATTTAAAAGCTATGGAACATCAAACGAGCAGGGCTCGGGCCTGGGATTACTTTTGTGTAAAGAGTTTGTCGAAAAAAACGGAGGTAAGATTTGGGTGGAAAGTAAAATTAATGAAGGAAGTATGTTCAAATTTACTATGCCGGGATACAACTTCAAATAAATAATTCTTTACAAATGATATTTGGTCAATTCAATATATTTTTATTTCTTTACACTTGTTTTTAAATTGTTTCAATAAAATTTCTATTCGAGAAAATGCAAGCAAAAGAGAATAATAATGAACTTAATGCCCTGATCAATTTACTTGACGAACCAAGTAATCAGGTCTTTGATGTAATAAGAGATAAATTTTTGTACTATGGTATTGATGCAGTACCATATCTTGAAGATGCCTGGGATAATTCATTCGATAATATTATTCAGAAAAGAATAGAAAATTTAATTCATAATATTCAGATTGACTACCTCACCAAAGAACTTAAAAGCTGGAAAAACAAATCTCATTACAATCTTCTTAAGGGATATCTTCTGATAACAAAATACTTATATCCCGATATTGATGAAAAAGAGATAAGAGAGAATATTGAAAAGATAAAAAAAGATATCTGGCTCGAACTTAATATCAACTTAACCGCCCTCGAAAAAATAAAAGTTATAAATCATATTTTTTTTGATATTTACAGCTTTCAGGGCAATAAAACAAATATCGACACACCACAAAATCTTTACCTTAATAACCTTTTGAGTACAAAAAAGGGCAATCATTTATCACTTGGGATGCTTTATATGATAGTTGCGCAAAGCCTCGACATTCCGGTTTATGGTGTTGACCTGCCCCATCATTTTATTCTTGCATACGTTAACGAAATAGCAGATGAAAAGATAAACCTGGACAATGAAAATGATATTTTATTTTATATCAATCCCTTTAATAAAGGCGCTGTCTTCACTCACAAGGAAATTGAAGTTTATATAAAACAGATCAAACTAAGGCCTCAAAAATCATTCTATAAGCCAACTGACAATATTACTATTATTAAAAGACTTCTGGCGAACCTGATTACCTCATACAGCAAAATGGGATACCTTGACAAGGTTGAAGAGCTGAAAATACTTGAAAAGGCATTATAAGATTCTTCTCAATCAAAATATCTTTGACAAAGTTTTAAAGATAATCCTCAAATCTGTAACAAAGCTTTTTTCATTAATATATTTAAGATTCAAATTAAGCTTTTCGGGCATAATAACTTCAACATATGCCTTTTCCGGATTATCATATTTTGCAAGCACTTCACTTTCGTTAATATATTTCAATGAAGCATAATCGGTAAGCCCGGGCCTGACGGTCAACACCTGTTTTTGCCTTTGGTTATATATGTCAACAAATTTCCTAACCTCCGGACGCGGGCCTACAATACTCATATCCCCTTTTAAAATATTGAAAAGCTGAGGTAATTCATCAAGTTTATATCTTCTTAAAAAAGCACCCGAACGTGTAATCCTGGAGTCGTCTTCACCAATAGTAAGCAGACTATCAGAGGCAGAATCAACTCGCATTGTACGAAACTTCAAAAGGGTGAAATCCCTATTATTCTTTCCTACACGCTTTTGCAAATAAAAAACACCACCTTTCGTATCAAAAATAATACCTATGGAAATAATAATAAAAACAGGAATCAGTACTATCAGGCCGATACATGAGAAGAGGATATCAGACAGACGCTTTATTACCATATTTTTTTCTGCACTCATTAACTAAATCCGTTTTTATTTTTAATAATCTGCCAAAACCCACCTTTATCAGGGCCAATTCGCTTTAAAATGCCTTGCTCTTTTAGTCTGTTTAATTGATACTTTATCCCATCCTCTGTGATTCCACTAATTGAGAGAGCCAATTCCTTTCTTGATATTTGTGGATTGACTCTAATTAATTCTAATATTTTCTGGGTAGTTTTCTGGGTAGTTTTCTGGGTAGTTTTCTGGGTAG
>JAOZOC010000557.1 GCA_029933495.1 Bacteroidales bacterium | reverse complement strand
AATATATCTTTTTCTCACTCGGACTTACATATAAATTCAGACAAAAAGATTTCCTGCACGACATTCTTAATAAATAAAGCTTAAAACTCAAATAGACGCTCATTTGGAAAATTCAACCAAAAAGTTGTTTGCTTTGAATGTTGTTTAAGTTAGTATTGTGATATTGCTAAAAGTTATGCGTTATGCGTTATGCGTTATGCGTTATGCGGTACAGGTCTGTATTAATCTTTCGTTTCAGCAGATACCTTTTAACTCTTAACGCATAATATTTTGTTAGGAAATATTGCACGATTTATATCGGCTTATTCACGTTTGGAAAAATATATATACTAACAACCTTTTTAACCTTACAAAAAATATCTTTAACCATCTTTCGTTTTGATGAAATGGTAAAAAAGTTTCTCAGTATACCTTTGTTACTTTCGGTTTTGATATTATCATCTTTTTCGGTTGTTTCTCAAACTGGTTTAATGAAGAATGATTACATCGTTTACGATGTTTCATCTGACAGTGGCAAATACAGGATTGACTACATTTTCAAAGATCATTTTAACAACAAACTGAATTTCAATCTGGAACTGTCCCGTGCAGAAACCGACAAAATGATATCACGTTTTGGCGTTCCGAAAAATATATTTACCGCACATCGTGAGACCTTTGAAACAAGAGCAAGGAATGAACAACTTATGAGGCAGGGATTTTTTTTACTGAATAACAATACTGTTGAACCCGATAAAAGCGCTGTCATAAATTATTATGCCAATTCATTTTGCAAACCCATCGCTGAGATGATTGTTGAGGTATTACAAACCCGGAATAAAGATACCCGCAGAAACAGAATTGAGCTGGCTATGCGATTTGTGCAGGATATTCCATACTCAATACCGGAATGCTCTGACAAGAATAAATATTGCGGTGGAGTTAATCCGCCTCCAAAACTGCTGATTGACGGTTACGGTGATTGTGATTCAAAAGCCATATTCTTTGCAGGAATTTTAATCTATCTCATTGACAGCCGCGACATTATCTTTCTTGTGCAAAGAAAACACATCCTAACAGCAATCAGAACAAAAACAAAGGAGAAATCACTGACCTACGTACGTTATCGCGGCAAGAACTATCTTATTGCGGAGACAGCAGGACCTGGCAAGAGACTGCTCGGTCAAAAAGGAAAATACTTCAGCAGATCATTTAAGGTTGAAAGACTTGGAGTCAATCCTGTGGAAATAATTCCAATTCTTAATTTAAACTAATCCTGCATCTTGTTGGTTATGTCCGGCGCACAATCTCCAGATGACTCCATAATCCGGGGCTACGGAATAATCGGGCAAACCTTATATGTTTGCAAAATAAAAAAATAGCGATAGAAAAACAATATAAAAAACAAGTTTCAAGTTTGCTTGACATTAGACGAGGAACAAACCTTGGTACAAAGATACCGTCTGAAAGTTTCTCGTATGGTCAAGTAGAGTTCGGGGTATAACATGGCAGAGAGATGCCGAATTTTTATAAGGTTGAACGAAGCTTGATATTGTAAAAATCTAATAAAAAATTTAATTATTATGGAAAAGGAAATAGCATATCTCGGAGTAGATGTAAGCAAAGGTTACTCTGATTTTATTATGCTGCATCAGAACAAAGAGGTACTTGAAAAGGGTTTCCAGTTAGACGACAATCACGATGGTCACTTTCAACTTACTGATCGATTAAAAACACTTATTAAAGAAAATAATTTAAGAGAGATACAATGTGCAGTTGAAAGCACCGGGGGATATGAGAATAACTGGTATAACCTTTTAAAGGAATTGGGCTCTCAGTTACCTTTAAAAGTGGCGCGACTAAATCCCAGAGGAGTAAAGGCAAACAGAGATGCGTCATTAAGCAAAAATGTAACAGATGAACTGGCAGCAAAGTATGTAGCCGAATATCTTATTTCACACCCTGATAAAGTAGAGTTTAATAAGGAAAGAATAAAGAATTATGATTCACTACGGAAGCAGTATGGATATATTAAATTACTGACAAAACAGGCAACACAGATATCAAATCAATTAGAGAAAATTCTTTATGATTCATTTCCGGAAATAGTTTCCTATTGTAAAAATGGGATTCCGATGTGGGTATTGAGATTATTGAAAAAGTATCCAACAGCGGACAAACTTGGGAAAGCAACTGTAAATGGTGTAAGCAAGATAAAAGGCATATCCGTATCAAGTTCTGATAAGCTGATAAAAAAGGCTGGAAAAACAGTATCCAGGCATAATGATCCGTATATTGCTTCATTGATAATTAGCCAGGCAAAAGAATTACTTCGGCTTCGTCAGCTTATTGAGATGCAGAAAGATATGTTCAATGAAAATGCCGGAGGAGAAGATATTGAGCTTCTGGAAAGCATTCCTGGATTTGGAAGATATTCTGCAACAGCATTGATGATAGAAATAGAAGATATTGAAAAATTTGCCACTTGTAAAAACCTCATATCATATTCGGGTATTCATCCTGAGATGAAAGAAAGCGGAGATAAAAAAAGAAAGGTACGTATGAGCAAGAAGGGAAGGGTTGGAATCAGGGCAATATTGTATAATGTTGCCAGGACAGCTGCAAGAGACGACCCTCATATTAAAGATATATATACCCGATTCAGAAAGAGAGGATATTCGTACTATGCTGCCATTGGAGTAATAATGAATAAAATGTTGAGGATTGCCTATGGTGTATTGAAAAGTAAGAAAGCTTATGATTCTGATATTGACAAAGGGAATC
>JAOZOC010000068.1 GCA_029933495.1 Bacteroidales bacterium | reverse complement strand
AAACCTATCCTGTAGGTCAGGGATCTGATAATTATGCAACATATGCATTTGGCAGTACTGTTTTTTCATCAATGAACGACAAAACAACCGGTGATATAGATGTCCTTTCAATTAGCGAAGCCGACTCATTAATAAGCGGAACGTTTTACTACAAACTATACAATTCTAATGATCAATCTGTCACATTTATGAATGGATATTTTACTAATATAAAATATAATATCTCCAAATCTTCAAAGAAGTAACTAAACAGAAAAAGCTTTACAATATCACTATTTACTCATAATATTCAAATTAAGGTCCTATGAAAAATATTTTAAACATTCGTAGTCTTATGATGGCTGCCCTGCTAATTGCAGCTTTAGCGAGCTGTAACAAAGATGACGATGATGATGACAACGGAGATGGTAATAATCCAACAACCCAGGAAGGAATGGCAGCTACCATTAGTGGTAGCGAATGGAAAGCAACCTCTACAATAGCTGTAATTGACAATGATGCAATTGCTATTTCAGGTGTAAAAGCCAAGGGTGAACAACTGAGTTTTTCATTAGCAGATACACAAACCGGCACCTACAATTTTGGTATAACCTCAGAGAATAGTGCCATTTTTTCGCCAGGTAATAGCGTTTATTATACAGCAGGTGCAAATTCCGTTGCCGGTGGGACCGTTGAAATAACGGATATAAACCTTACTGACTCCATAGTTTCAGGTACTTTTAGTTTTAATCTTTATAATGTTTTGGGCAATGATTCTATTATTATTACAGGAGGAACATTTAGTAAAGTTAAAATCAACTCTGCTGGCAGTGGAAAGAATCCTGGGGCTTTATATTAACGACCCGCATTATCATTTTGTTGGCAAAAGCTACTAACAAACCCGGAGTCTTGCTAAAAATTCCGGTTAGCATTTCTTAAACCACATTAACCTCCATCTCAAGCTCAACCCCAAACTTCTCAAAAACAGATTCCTGAATTTCTTTTGCAAGATTTAAAATTTCATTTCCTGTTGCATTTCCATAATTCACAAGTACCAAAGCCTGCTCAGTGTGAACTCCCGAATCCCCTACCCTTTTTCCTTTCCACCCACACATGTCAATATGCCAAGCAGCAGCAAGCTTATAACTATCATTACCATGCCAAATTGAAATAAAAAATGCAAAATATAAATTAAATCTTAGTAAATGAATTATTTTTGTAATTTTAAAAATATAAAATTATAAAATAATTAGATAATTAGAGAGTTCCTCGCATATTTATATATCTATTAATCATTAATGCCTGTACTTTGAAAAAGATAATAATAATTTGTGTGCTTTTACAAAACATCGTGTCTGTCTATGCTCAAGAAATCTTAAATCAAGTCATTCCAATGAATGACGGTTCTTATCAAATTGATTATTCCGACAATAATGCGAAATTGCTTAATTCATATCTATATTTAGGCAATATAGATGAATACAAATTTGATTCATATAGTAATGTCGGGACAGGAAACGCCATAGAAAGGTTGGGGAACAACCGTTTCATTGGTGGAGGCAGTTCACAGCTTTCACAATTTTTAACCTTAGCAGATGAAATAAATAAAGTAACTTCTGCCAATTTTGGATATAGTAATGCATCGGTTATTAAATACTACACCGACAAGTTAGACCTTAATACAAGTTGGAATTGGATTTCTTTTC
Source organism: Bacteroidales bacterium (assembly GCA_029933495.1). GTDB lineage: Bacteria > Bacteroidota > Bacteroidia > Bacteroidales > JAADJA01 > JAADJA01. The sequence continues at coordinate 9,017 of JAOZOC010000068.1, read as the reverse complement.
CCCGCCTGCAACGATTCGGAAACGAAACTGATCAGACTACTTCCGTATTATCACGAATTAATATTTTCCCGGTGGAATTGCACATTGAGTTTAAGAACAATATTAACGAAATGAAATCAATGGACTACTATTATTTCTCAGGTTGGGCTGGGCCACTAAATGAATTACAAAGCACAAAGGGCTATAAACTTCGAATTGACCTGACCGACGGTTCCACACCATTCATTGACCTGTACGGTTCTATAGTTGACCCAACAACAGAGATTTCCATATTCACAGATCAGTATCCCGGCCAGAGTGCAGAAAACTGGACAGGTTATTCTATTGAATATCCGCAGGAAGTTGAAGATTGCATTCCCCCTGAAGTGATGAACGATTTATTCCTCATAAAGACACAGTATTGGACAATGTTTAAGTTTGGGGAAGATACCTGGTTTACTTTCGGGCGAAAAAAACCGTTAAAGTATGGCGACATGGTTATTCTTAAAACATATGCCGATCATACATTTTCGTGGATAAGCAGCGAAATTATCCAGGAAGAATCAGAAATTCCGCAAACCGAATTTTTTACCTTTGAAGAACAAGCTGACTATCTGCCGGTTTATATTGAATTTGATAATAACTCAGAGGTTCAGGAGATAGCTATAACTGCAAACGGGGAGGTGAAAGGTGCAGCTGTAAGAGAATCCGGGGATACTATTGTTGAAGTAAATGCTTATCTTAACGGTGTTCCGGCAGGAACACCACTTGAATTTGAACTGTTGAACGGTTATAAGTCAGCCCCGACAGACAGTAAAGATTATCTGGTTTTTAATCGTAAAACAAAAAAAATGGAAAAAAGAATCCTCTATACGGGTGAAAAAGGTGATGCTCAACTTATTTCTTTAAAACGGACAGAAATAGACAGAACTCCCGAAGGTATTATTAACGTTTTGTGCACGCCAAATCCATTTAATGATAAAACCATTCTTACATATCAACTAAACAAGCCACAAAACATAAGAATTGACATTTACAATATTAACGGCTCAAAAATAAGAAACCTGGTAAACGGTAAACTACCAATTGGCCATTATGAAAACATCTGGTATGGTGATGATGATTCAGGCAATGAAGTAACAGAAGGAGTATATTTTTATAAAATCGAAACCATTCACGGAGTGGTTGCCGGGGGTAAAATTATATTGATAAAAGAATAATGCAATTTCTTATAAATAGTAAAAATCAAATTATATTATGAGTGTAGGTTTTAAAACAGGCCTGATCACCTTTTCTTTACTTATGTCCGGATATTTAGTAACTGCGAACGTTATCACAGTAAAACAGGATGGTACCGGCAATTTCACATCAATACAAACGGCTTATGAAAATGCAAATAGTGGTGACACCATCCTTGTTTATCCCGGCACATATTTCGAAAACCTTGATATTGTTTCCAGCCAGAAAGATATTACTATTGCTAGTCTTTTCTTTACAACCCTGGATGATACATACCTTTACAACACTATCATCGACGGAAACCACAATGGCACCTGCATTGCTATCCGCAATACAAACAATGCTGATATAAATATTGTCGGGTTCACAATTGAGAATGGTAGTGGGTATTCAAATGGTGGTGGTGGCGGTCTGTATATTATAAATGCAAACCCGAATATTTCAGATTGTATAATTCAAAACAATCTGTGCGATGGGGGCGGTGGGTTTTATTGTCAGTCATCCACCGTCAATATTTCAAAAGTAACCATTAGGTACAACTATGCAATACGAGCCGGTGGAGGAATAAATTGTGGTTATGAATCATCCGTGATATTTGACCCCATAAACAGGTGTAACATTTATTTGAATTATTCAGGGTACGGTTCTGACTATTTTAAAACAAATTATGCACCTTCTCAAGAGATTATTGTTGATACATTTACTGTTTTAAACCCCGATTTTCACTTTTACTATTCAGTTAATGAGTACGAATTACCTGTTGATGATCTTGAGCTGGATATTCTAAATCAAAAAATTGAACCTGTTAATGCTAATTTATATGTTAATCCTGTGGAAGGCAATGACTCAAATGACGGCTTATCACCTTCAGGTGCACTAAAAACAATTGCTTATGCTAATAAACTTATCCAACCTGATAGTATTAGCCCCAATAATATATTTTTAAGCAATGGGATTTATTCGCATTACACAAATAATGAGAAGTTTCCATTAAATCCGAGAAGTTTTGTGTCAATAATCGGAGCAAGCAGAGACAGCACAATATTCGATCTTGATTCATTATCCCATTTTTTTCATGGATATGGGCTTATGAGGAATTTTAGTCTAAATAATTTTACTGTGATTAATGGATATGGTAATCAAAATTATATTGCATATATCGGAGGTGCATACATCAAGTGGTGCAATAATGTTTCTATTGACAATTTACTTATAAAGAATTGTATTAGCTCAGTATACCCTGGAATTACAGCACATAATACATCGAACCTTAATATTATCAATACATCATTAATTAATAACAAGGGTGGTTCAAACCTGAATATTATTTACGCCAGGGACCAACAGGATGTGTTTTCTATTATTAATTGCATTATAGACAATGCCGGCCCGGATTCTGACCCTGAAACCGGAATGGGACGTGGTGCGCAAATAGGTGTATATGAATATTCTGACGGTAGCCTAAAAGGAAATATTATCAATACTCAATTTACAAATAATAGATTTTTTCTTGAAGATATTTGGGGCTCATCCGGGGCACCATCAGCGTTACTAATTGGCAAGAATACAGAGGTTACTCTTATAAATGCAACTATTAGTGGTAATGTTACAGAAAATGATAATTATGGTACAGCAGTTAGTATTGCCTGTGATTCAACAATTGATATTTACAACTCTATTTTTTATGGTGATTCCATTTATGAATTGGCACTTGGGACATCAGTACCTACAGATATCTCACCAACTGTTAATGTCAGCTATTCAAATATTGAAGGTGGTCAGGGAAATGTTAATAACTGGTATAATCTATCTACTCTAAATTGGTTAGAAGGTAATATTGATTCTGACCCATTATGGGATACAACATCAGCAAATCCTTATAATTTGTTATGGAATTCACCTTGTATTGATATGGGTGTTCCGATGTATGAAGAAGGAATGCAATACCCATATATTAAAACTGAAAACGGGAAACTGGTTTTATACAAAATTGACGGAGATACTGTAAATATCCCTTCGACAGATCTATCTGGAAATCCAAGGATTGTAAACGGAAGAATAGATATGGGTGCTTATGAATTTCAGGATACTTCAACTCAAATTAAGGAAGTTTTTCTTCATAATATAAGAAATAACATTGAGGTTTACCCTAATCCTTTTTATACTAACACATTCATCACTTTTACTCTTAAGCAAAAAGCAAAAGTAGAGGTTCTTATTTTTGATTTTCAGGGTAATCAAATTGGAAAACTGATGGATGCACGATTATCCGATGGCAAATATTTCTTAAAGTGGCAAGGGGAGGATAATTTTGGGACAATTGTCAAATCTGGAACCTATGTTGTTTCGGTATATATTGAAGGACAAAAAGCTATGGGAACAAAGATCATTAAAAAGTAAAAAAAATCAAACTACATTCACTTCCTTTTCAAGAATCACCCCAAACTTCTCAAAAACAGATTTCTGAATTTCTTTTGCAAGATTTAAAATTTCATTTCCTGTTGCATTTCCGTAATTCACAAGTACCAAAGCCTGCTCAGTGTGAACTCCCGAATCTCCTACCCTTTTTCCTTTCCACCCGCACTTATCAATCAGCCAGCCGGCAGCAAGTTTATAATTACCATCTACCTGTTGATATGAAACGATTTCAGGATATTCTGTTTTGAGTTCTGAAAGTTTAACTAACGAAACTACAGGGTTTTTAAAAAAGCTCCCTGCGTTACCAAGGTCAGCAGGATCAGGCAGTTTTGATCTCCTGATATTTATAATTGCATTTCTGACATTATTAACAGATATTTTTCCGTTATTTATATTTTTGAGTTCATTCTTTATCGCTCCATAATCTGTTTTAAACTTTGGTTTCTTATTAAGTCTGAATGTAACGGAAGTAATTATAACATCTCCTTTCAACTTCTTTTTAAAGATACTGCTTCTGTATTCAAACTCACATTCATTTTTTGAGAATATCTTCATTTCGCTTGTTTTCCAGAACCAGGCTTCAAGTTCAAAAAAGTTATCTTTCAGTTCTACACCATAAGCACCTATATTTTGGATAGGTACTGCTCCAACACTTCCCGGGATCAGGGAAAGATTTTCGACACCTCCCCAACCATTACCTACACAAAAACTCACAAAGTCATCCCACACTTCACCTCCCATAACCTTCACAAAAACAAAGTCATCAGTTTCGTCAATCACAGATATTCCTTTAAGATTGTTTCTAACGATCAGCCCGGGAAAATCGCCTCTGAACAACACATTGCTTCCGCCTCCCAAAACCATAAGAGAAACAGCTTTTTTATCTGCAAATTTACCTGCCTGCTTTATTTCGTCTAAAGAAGCAACCACAGCAAAGTATTTTGCATCTACTTTTAGTCCAAATGTATTTAAGGACTTGAGCGAATAGTTTTCCATGATCTTCATAGTCGCAAAGATAAAGGAATCTGATAGATTAGCGTTTATTGATTTAAGAATATAATATAGTGAAAACGATTATTGGCAGCTTTTACTATTTTCGCAGTTTTATTTGAAGAAAGAGTTTGAAAAAGGCAATCGTATCGGTAATAAATGATCTGGTAACAGACCAAAGGGTAAATAAAACCTGTAACACCTTGCAAAAACTGGGTTTTGAGGTTACTCTTGTGGGAAGAAGAAAAAGAGATAGTATGCCACTTGATAAAAGAGGTTATAAAATGCATAGGATGAAGCTACTTTTTGAGAAGGGGCCTCTGTTTTATGCAGAATATAACATCAGGCTTTTTCTGTACCTTCTTTTTCATAAAGCAGATTTGCTTATCTCAAATGACCTGGATACTTTGTGGCCCAATTATCTTAATCATAAATTAAAACCTATTCCGGTAGTTTATGATACTCACGAATATTTCACTGAGACACCGGAAGTAATTAACCGGAAGTTTGTTAAAAATGTATGGCAATCTATTGAGAAGCAGATATTCCCAAAACTAAAGGATGTGTTTACTGTAAGCGGGTCAATTGCTTCAGCTTATTATGAAAAATATGGTGTTGAAGTGAAGGTTGTTAGAAACATTCCACCAAAACTAAACATTACAAAGCTTAAATCAAGAGAAGAACTAGGGCTACCGTCAGATAAAAAAATAATAATCCTGCAAGGCTCAGGAATTAATATTCAGAGGGGCTCGGAGGAACTTGTAGAGGCAATGAAGTATATTGATGATGTTCTTCTGCTTATCATTGGTGGCGGTGATGTTATTGAAAATCTAAAAAAAATGGCTTCTTCTCCTGAGATAAAGGATAAAATAATGTTTAAGCCCAGATTACCTTTTGAAGAGCTATATCAATTTACAGCAAACTCCGACCTTGGCCTGACACTCGACAAAGACACAAACATCAATTACCGTTTCAGCCTGCCAAATAAGCTGTTTGATTATATTCATGCCGGAATTCCTATCCTGGCATCTCCCCTGACGGAAATAAAAATAATAATTAACAAATATGATATTGGTGACACAATCGAAAATCATGATCCTGAACATATAGCACAAAAGATAAATAAAATGCTTTCTGATGAAAAACAGATTATTGTTTGGAAAGAAAATCTTAGGTTTGCAGCCCGGGAGCTAAACTGGGAAAATGAAGAAAAAATACTGATTGACGTTTATAAAAAGTATGTCTGACAAACATCTACATATAGTCTCATTCGACATTCCGTATCCTGCTAATTACGGAGGTGTTATTGATGTTTTTTATAAACTGAAAGCTCTTTATGCTAAAGGAGTTAAAATCACTTTGCACTGTTATGAATATCCAGGGCGTGACAGATCCGAAGAGCTGAACAAATATTGCCAGAAGGTCTATTATTACCCGAGATTGGTTGGATTTGGCTCAGCTATTTCCATAAAACCTTATATTGTCACATCGCGCCGCTCGGAAGAGCTAATGCAGAATCTATTGAAAGATGATGCTCCCATCCTGTTTGAAGGATTGCACAGCTGTTATCATATTGACGACAGAGGAATAAAAGATCGATTAAAAATATACCGTGAAAGTAATATTGAGCATCGTTATTATTATAATCTGTTTAAGGTGGATAAGAAAGTTGTTAAAAAGCTCTACTTTTTTGTCGAAAGTCTGAAGCTTCGTCTGTATCAAAATATCCTAAAGCATTCCGATTTGATGTTGGTTGTGTCGAGGGAGGATACAGATTATCTTAAAGAACATTTTCCGGATATAAAGGTCAATTATCTTCCAAGTTTTCACGCCAATGATAAAATTGAATCCCTGATTGGTTTCGGTGATTATGCTCTTTACAATGGAAATATCGAAGTCCCGGAAAATGCACACGCCGTTCAATGGCTTATCAACGAAGTTTTTGCAACGACAGACATAAAGCTAAAAGTTGCTGGGATGAACCCTCCTGAATACATAAGGAAGCTTGCTTCGGAATATCCAAATGTAGAAATAATTGCAAATCCGGATGATAAGAAAATGTTTGACTTGATTAAAAATGCACAAGTTAACATTCTTGTTACATTCCAGGCAACAGGTCTTAAATTGAAACTTCTTAACACTCTGTACAATGGACGATTCTGTCTTGTGAACGATAAGATGCTCAACGGAACAGGATTGGAAGAGTTATGCAAAATCGGAAATACGCCTGAAGAACTTAGAAAAAAACTACCTGAATTGTTTAAAGTTGAATTTGACAAAAATCAAATCGACCTTCGTAACAATATCCTTAACCTCAATTTTTCTAATAGCAAGAACGCAGAAAAGCTAATTGAATTGGTTTACTAATACAAATATATTTGGGGAATTATAGATTGCAATAAGCGTGGACGCTTATTGCATATATTATTATAAATCATCCAAAAACCAAAAATCACCATCAAATTCAAATGCAACAACTCCTTTATCCCTCTGAAGGTAATACAATAATTCATCAGATTCAACATAATAGATATCGAACAATTTTACACTATTCACAATTAATGAATCCGCAAAATAAATATTGGGCTCATAACCACGCTCCCTATAATCTTCTAAAGGCATCTTTATATGGATGTTAGATGTTTCGCCTGAGATATTGCTTTCGATAGTTATATCAAGAACATCATATTGAACATCCATTTGTTTATCAACAAATATATTATAAGTAATACCAAATAAATATGAAGAGTAGTATTTAATATAGGTTTCGAAGTCACCATCGTATTGAATAATAGTACCCCAACCTCCATCATCTGTGTCCCACGTATCCCTGAAATAATAATTATCAGTAAAAGAAAGAGTCATTAAACTGATAACCGAATCACCATTACTATAGTTGTAATTACTATCAGCCGGCAATAAAAATATCAGCTCATCACTTAACGGAAATTTACCGTCATATTTTACTTTTGTACAACCTAAAAGTAATACAAGAAGAAGAAAAATTATTATATGGTATGTTCTTATTCTCATTTTATAATCAGCTTCTCAGCATAACTCTTATCTCCCACCCTGACAACAACAAAATACAATCCCTTTTTCATATCTAACTGTGCTATGCCAAATGTAAGCTTAGTATTTCCAACTCTATTCATTTCGTTAGAAAGGTCTGCTACTTTAATTCCTTCGGTATTGTATAGTGAGACTGAAACATTTTGAGTATCTTCAATATCAAGATCAATTGAGAATTGTTCTGTCGCTGGATTAGGATAAACTCTGAATCCACTTTTTGCAATTCTATTTTCATCAACTCCAATAAACAGGTATCGCACAGAATCAATATATGTAATTGTTGGTGCTATACCATCATCAATTACTGTACAAAGTGGCAGACCAAAGTCGTTGCCAAGCCATTTATATTCAGTAAAGACCCTGTGAATAGGAAAACCGATTCCCAGAGAATCAATATAGATACTGTCATGTTGAATTACATCAGATTTAACCCTGATGGTCTCAAAAGTTCCGTATGGAGTAGTTAGTGTTCCCCATCCGTCAATATAATTCACTCTCTTTTTCCATCTGCTGGAATAGCCCAATGAGGGAATGCTCATCTCATAACTTGATATTGATGAATCAACACTTCCGACATCCAATGGAAATCTGTAAATAATATCAGGCGAATCAAATTTATTAGGAATAGGTGCTCCATTAATAGTAATCCCAGCTCCTACATCACGATAATCGGAACTTGAATTTTTATAAAACTCATAAGAATCTGTAATGTCAAATCCTGGAATAAAATCAAAGCCGTTAATTTTTTGGGCAAGGTTTGCCGATGTTAAAAACACAAGTTGATATATCCAGGGAGTCTCTGATACACTTACAAAAGTGTCAACAGTCTGACTGAATGGAATCAGCATCGAAAAATCCCAGGTAAAGTCATTACCGGTCTCCTCATAATTGATCAGGGTAGCGTTTGCTCCTCTGCTCAGCCTGATCGTATCGCCTTCCTGAGGCATATCATTCTGATTAATTGTTATTTGTGCAAAGATAAATGCGGGAAATAATAAAATGGCTGTTAGTAATTTTATTTTTTTCATGGTACAAATTTTTTATGCAAATTTACGAATTAATCGCTAACTGGCAATTTTAATTAAAATGTTGCTTGGTAGGTTGAAATTCCATCATATTATCTTTTCAAATAACAAAATTAATAAAATCATAATAATAATCACCCGTCATTGGTAGCAAGTGGGTTGGAATTGTGTGCAGGGGCGTCGCAATCCGTTTAAGGTTAAGGCTGTCATTTTTGACACACCCCTTGCCATCCCACTCCCCTCCCGGCTTTCCCACCTGCCAGCGCACAGAGGGGATTAGTTCGAGCAAACACC
>JAOZOC010000067.1 GCA_029933495.1 Bacteroidales bacterium | reverse complement strand
GAATGTGCCTTGGCATGAAGGAAACATCATCAAACCAAATTTTAAATAACAGGTTCATCTACTCAGCAGAAGGTATTCATTTTGATGTTTCGCCTTATGTCCCTGAACAGATCAATACAATTCAAAATAATGAAATTGCTTTTTGTGCATCAGGAATGTTCTTCCACACAAATCAGGAAGGTAATGTTATAACACAAAACTTCTTTCATAATAATTTATCCCAGGTAACAATTGAAGGCAAAACGGCAAACAGCAATATTTGGGAAAACAATTACTTTGATGATTATCAGGGATTCGACAGGGATGGGGATAATATCGGAGATACACCTTACGAATTGTTTACATATGTTGAGCATTTATGGGACTTCAATAAGAATTTAAAATTCTTTTATGGAGCACCTCTATTGGTTATTCTGGATTTCTTAGAAAGGCTTGCACCCTTTTCTGCACCAAAGTTTGTTTTAAGAGATAAAAAACCAGTATATTTTTGGAAAGAAAAAGATATTAGTAATTAATAGGTCTAAGATAAAATAAAATAGATAGCATTAATTTATATACGTCTGTATTTTTGCTATCTTTGCAATCAAATGCGAAAAGTTTTTTCAATATCGTTGCTGATTATTTACCTGGCACTTTTAATTATTCCTTATGTGCCTTATATCAGGTATTATATGAGTAGCAATAGTTTTGATAATAATAATTGCTCTGTTAGCATCAATACTTCCAAAGTAACAATAGGTGATTTATGCTATCTGAATGCTCTTATCGACAGAACCAGTACTGAAGATAATTCCGGCAAAACAACAACCCCTCCCCCATCACCAAATACTGACACAAATAATATGGTATATCTTTACCAGGGAATATTTATTTTTCCAAAAAACCCTGATAATATTAAAATTAACTTCAAAGAATACACAATTTCTATTAAAGAAATATTTTTAGAAATTCCGGTACCTCCACCTAATCTTTTTTCATAGCCGGATTTCCCGGCATGCTTTAAATTAAAAGCAAATTGTGAATTTTTAATTGATTATAATCGTGAGTTAAGGTTATCCTGCAAATCATGATAAATGAATTGATATGGATTCAAGTGCCAAAAAATCCTGAATGGATAACCTTATTTTTACCTTTTTAATGCCAATTTACTTAAAATAAATTGGGGTATTATTAAATAGAAAGACTAATGAAAAAAGATATTTTATTAATATTGCTTGTATTAATCAGCTATTTAGCATTTGGGCCGATGAATACTCACGCACAAAACGATACAGTATTTTTGGATGAAATACTTGTATCTGCAAATAGAACAGATATTATTAAAACCAGTATTAACGGAAATATTTTAGAGATTGGAAACCCTCATGATGGTGGGGAAATGTTTATTAATCAGATAGGATTTGGCATTGAGAAAAAAGGGAATTATGGGATGGAGCCTGTTATCCGAGGTTTTAAATATAGCCAGCTAAACGTTCAATTTGATGGAGGAACACATACCGCGAATGCCTGCCCAAACAGAATGGATCCGGCAATTTCACAAATTTCACCGGAGGAAATCGAAAAGGTTGAGGTTATAAAAGGCCCTTATAATGTAAGATTTGGTGCTTCATTTGGAGGAGTAATCAACATTGTTAGCAAAAGGCCGGACAGAAAGAATAAAAAACTAATCTCTGGTAGTTTTGATGGAGGATATCAGTCAAATGGAAACAATTTTTACAGTAATGTTTTTGCACAGGCAGTTGGTAAGAAATTAGATTTCTCAATAAACGCCGGATATAAAGACTATGGCAACTACGAAAGCGGATCAGGTCAGGAAATTGCATCTTCTTTTACAAGATGGGGATATACAGTAAAAGCCGGTGCAAATATTAAAGATAACCAAAGACTGCAATTTACATTGCGCCAAAGTTCTGCTCGCGATGTTCTTTATGCCGGTCTTCCAATGGATGGTGACCATGATAATAGCACTATTGCTTCCCTGGATTATGGTATTAGCAATCTTTCAAAATCATTATTCTCCCTTAAACTTAAAATGTTTGGCTCCTTTGTAGATCACGAAATGTCGAATAAAAGGAGGCCTGCTTATAAATTTACCCACGCTGTTTCACCTGTTCAGGCACAGGTTTACGGAGGAAGGGCAGAAATAGGAATTAATACAGGGGAGAAGAATATTCTTTATGCCGGTCTTGACTATAAGAAAATTGCAAAGCAAGGCTATCGTGACCGCGAAGTCCTCATAAATCCTTGCCCACCAAATCAGGAATTCGATCCCCCTAAAGTATTTCAGGATAAGACATGGCAGGATTCTAAAAAAAATGATCTGGGAGTCTTCTTCGAAAATAAATACGAATTGAATAAATTATTGATGTGGCTTGTCGGACTGAGATTTGATTATGTTTCTTATTCAATAAACGATCCGGCAGATGACTTTGAAGAGCAGTATAATAACGACATTCAACCCGACTCAAGAATAGATCCAACTATTACTACATCGCTTACCTGGTCTTTTGCTGAGGGAATGAATCTGCAATGGGCTACTGCCAGAGCAATGAGGTCACCCGATTTGTCTGAATTGTTTATAAACCACTTTAATATTGGAATGGATGCTTATGAATACCTCGGAAATCCTAACTTAAAAACAGAAGTTAACTACCAGACAGATATTAAACTGGAAAAACACTGGAAAGATGTTACACTTTTTGGAGATGTGTTCTATTCCTATATAAATGATTACATTTCGGCCAAACTTGACACAAACATTGCAAAGAAGTACATGGCTTGTAAACCTCCTAAGGGGACAAAGGTTTTTACAAATATTGATAAGTCATTTATGACCGGTTTTGAAGCAGGTGCAGATGTAAACTTCCTTAAAAACTTTACTTATTCGTTTGGAGCTGCATACACTTATGCTCAAAATATAAGTTGGGACGAGCCATTACCTGAAATACCACCATTTACAATAAACACATATCTTGCATACAAAACAAATAAAATAGATACACGCATTCATGTCAGGATTGCCAATGAGCAAAACCGGGTTTCTACAGGTTTTAATGAGAGTACAACTCCCGGATTCGCAGTGACAGATTTCTATATCGTCTATAGCCCCTGGAAATTCCTCAATATCAATGCTGCCGTAACCAACATATTTAATGTTAACTATGTTGAACACCTCAGCAGGGCCTATAAAGCAATGGACACACAAAGTTTATATTACGAGCCTGGCAGGAGTTTTAATATTGGAGCGAGGTTTAAATTCTAATACCTGCTTATTTTTATGTTAAAAAAACTTATAGATTTAAATAAAAGCAAATGAAAAAATCAAATAAAATAATCTCAACAATAACCATCGTTTTTATTGTCATTAGTTTTGCAAGTTTTGCTCAAACAGAACAAAATATAAAAAATGATAAAAACAATGTTGCTACGGTTTCAAATGGGGAACAACTTATAGAGAAATATGGCTGCCTTGCTTGTCATAAAATATATGGTCCAAAAGTGGGGCCTGCTTATCATGGAATAAGTATTAAATACAGGAAGGAAGTTGGCGAAAAGGCCGCTGATTCCATTGCATTCTATATCAAAAACGGTAGCAAGGGAAAATATCCGTGTCATATGGTCGAAAATGCTGTAATGCCGCCTTTTGATATACCAAAAGATGAGCGCATGGCCATTGCAAACTGGATAGTTTCGCTGCGACCTATGAAGGATATGTACAAAAAGAATGAGGAGGAGGATAAATAGACCTCAAACAATAGTTTTGAGTTGTTAAATTTTTATTAATTTTATTGAATTCTAATAATAAAGATGTAATTTTATACTTTTAATTTAAAAACTCATTAGTTATGGGAAAAAGCAATACAGATTTAAACCGACGTCAGTTTTTAAAATCCAGCGCAGTAGCAGTTACTGCAATTGCCGCTGTTGGAGCAGGAGTTGGCTACATTAAAAAAATAAAAGGAACCGATATTCGCCAACAGAATATTCTTCGGCCACCAGGTGCTGTATCTCAGGATACTTTTATTTATGGCTGTATTAAATGTGGTTTATGTGTTCAAATTTGTCCTATCCAAGCCATTAAGCTTGCAGGTATTAATGAAGGATTGTCTTATGGCACTCCTTATATTGATGTAAGAACACAAGCTTGTGATTTTTCCTGCGACTCGCTGCAATGTGTTGAAACATGCCCTACTGCTGTATTGAACTTTAAGCAATTTGAAGAAGTAGGGGGCAATGCACTTACAGAATACCAAAAAGAGCATGACGTAAGCGACCCTGATTTTAATCCTTTTAAGATACAGATTCAGGCAATGAGAGAGGCTGTTACAATGGGGTTTGCAGTAGTAAACGAAAAAACCTGCCTTGCTGTTAAAGGTGAAGGCTTTACAGGAACACCAAGGGGTGAAGATTTTGAAGGCCTTAACAGAACACCGGCAAGAGGCGGAGGAAGAGGAATGGGAAGAGGACAAGGAATGGGTAAAGGATTAGGAAGAGGTAAAGGATTAGGAAGAGGTGAAGGAAGAGGTGAAGGAAGAGAACACGAAGAAGGTGATAGCAGTGACCATGAAGAAAGAGGAGAAGACAGGTGGCAACAAGGCGAATCCAAAGCTTCTCTACTCAAAAACAAGCATTACGAAAGAGAAATTTGCAATCTGTGCGTAACCGAATGCCCGATTGGATGCAGTGCTATAGAAATGAAAGAGACCCAGGGGCAAGATGGTAAGTTAACTTTCAAGCCTAATGTTTTGGATGGTTGTACAGGCTGTGGTGTTTGTGTGATGGTTTGCCCTACAGAAAATCCAAGTATTATTGTTGAACCTCTAAAACAGGAAAGTCATGTTTAAAAATATAAAAAATCTACCGCCGATACCTGCAAAACCTGTTGCAGAAATGCCTCATACTAAATTGGGTATGGATTATAATGTATGGTGTAAGTCGCAAAAAGGAAACCATAAGTGGAGAAATATTCGTTGGCCGGTTCTTATCGCGGTTAACCTGCTGTTTGTTTTCTCCTTTTTCTTCGAGCTTTCCATTCTCGAAGGTTCTTTAAGTGGTTCTCGTGCGCTTGGGTTTTACCTGATTGATACCTATAATGCCTTGCAGGTAATCCTGATTTCTATACCAGGAGGATATTTCCCCTCTCTGACAATGAATTTCTGGATTGGATTTTCTACAATCTTGTTTTTAAGCATAATGGGTGGCAGAACCTATTGTTCATGGGTTTGCCCTTACCATTTTCTTGCCGAGATGGCTGAGAAGCTTCACGATTACCTCGTCAATAAAAAGAAAATTAAGGAGCATTCTTTTAATATTTACCTCAGATTTGTTTTTTGGGTGGGATTTTTATTATTGGCTCTATTAACAAAAAATATTGTTTTCGAAAATATTAACCCGGTAGGAATCCTGTCAAGGGCAATGATATATGGCCCCGGTTTAATATTATTATGGGTACTTGCTTTGTTGATTTTTGAAATAGTTTACAGCAAACGCTTTTGGTGCCGTTATGTTTGTCCGGTTGGAGCAACGTGGGCAATTACAGGCAAAGCAGCTCCATTACGCGTAAAATTTGACCATGACAAATGTGGATATTGCCGCGATTGTCAGGATGTATGCGAGGTTCCTCATGTTCTTTGGTTTGTGCAACGTGGAAAAGCAACTCAAAAAACTCATTACGCAGATTCTGACTGTACGCGCTGTGGATTATGTATAGATACATGTGGTGGCAGAGCATTGTCATTTACAATTAAGGGATTGGATAAAATAGTATGATAGAAAAAAATAATAGTATGGCACTTATAAGTGCTACTAATCTGGTCAAATCATTTAAGAAACAAAAAGTTCTTAATGACTTGTCAATAGATTTTAATGCAGGGGAAAGAATTAGCCTGAGTGGTCCAAACGGTGCCGGTAAGACTACATTAATCCGTTGTATATTGGGCCAGTATATTTATGAAGGTGATCTTAATGTTATGGGATTAAATCCTCATACTAATCATGAAGAAATTATGAGAGAAGTAGGGTTTGTCCCTCAGATACCACCTCCTTTAAAAATGACTGTTAAAGAGATGCTTGGTTTTTTCTCAAGACTCACTAATACTCCTGTTGATAAATTTCTCGAAATTAGTATTAACCTTGGATTAGTAATAGATGATAACCTTAAAAAACCATTTTTAAAGCTGTCAGGCGGTATGAAGCAAAAACTGCTTGTAGCTTTTGCTCTTGGCAGAAATCCAAAAATACTTCTTTTAGATGAGCCTTCTGCAAACCTTGACCCTGAAGCACGGGAAGTATTTTTCGATTATCTTAAAAATTATGATAAAAACACTTTAATGATATTAAGTAGTCACAGGATAAAAGAAATTTCAGGGT
This sequence comes from Bacteroidales bacterium, assembly GCA_029933495.1. Taxonomy (GTDB): domain Bacteria; phylum Bacteroidota; class Bacteroidia; order Bacteroidales; family JAADJA01; genus JAADJA01. The sequence continues at coordinate 4,333 of JAOZOC010000067.1, read as the reverse complement.
TAGTAAACAGGGCTGTTGAAATGGATTTAGGTGAGGTAGTTTTAGATAAACAAATTTAAACGTATGTAGATGCCTTGTTTCTACATATATCTTATTAAAAATGAAAAAAATGAAAAAACTTATTGTTGTATTTGTACTAATTGCACTATTCAGCTGTAATCAGGAAGCTGATTATAGCCCAAGAGAAATTAACTGGGACAGAGATATTTGTGCCCTGTGCCTGATGGGATTAGCAGAACAGGAGTATTCCGTTCAATCCATTAACCAATGGGGCGAAGTTATCTGGTATGATGATTTAGGATGTTATATAAACTTTTATGGAAGCGAAGACTGGGATAGGTTTGCCGGAGATGGCAAAGTAAAATCCTGGATCGGGCATTGTGAAACAGGAGAATGGATTGAAGTGGATAAAGCATATTACCGTTTTGGCGACCGAACACCTATGGGTTATGGTTATGGAGCTTTTAAGAATAATATTGGAGACTCTCTTTACGATTTTAATACTACTGTTAAGAGGATTAAAGATGGGATAACAATGAGAAAGGCCTTTTTGGAAGAAAAAAAGATGTTGGGGCATTGAGGCAAGGGTAATTGAAAGAAGGGTAATTAAGTGGTAATTGAATGGTAATTAGGTAGTAATTAAGTGTTATTTTTTTGTAACGAATATAATTTTGGTTTAGAATAATTGTTATGAAATTAGAAGATCTTCAGGTTTATGATTCTTCAATGAAAATAGGTGAGGATGTCTGGAATATTGTTATGGGATGGGAAAATTTTGCAAAAGATACTATTGGCAAGCAACTAGTGAGGTCAATTGATTCGGTTGCAGCTAATCTGAGTGAAGGGTTTGGAAGATACCATTTCAGAGAAAAGACTCATTTTAGTTATTATTCCCGTGGCTCCCTATATGAATCAAAAACCTGGCTTACCAAGGCAAACGATAGAAATTTAATTACTAATGAAAAGTTTGAACATTTACTTACTGAAATTGATAAAATAGGAATAAAATTAAATAACTACATTACAACAACTAAAAAACAATTATAAAAGAAAAAATTATGCGAAGCAAATTACGTGCGAAGCACATATTACTATTAATTACAACTAATTACTTTTTATCATGAACAAAGGCACACTTCAAATAACTACCCTCGAGGTTAAACAAAATTTACGCTCATTATGGTTTTGGGCTTATAGCATATTATTTGGCGGATTTGTAGCTATTATGTTTGCACTTGGAATTACTGAATCGCAAATAATAGGCTTTGTCGGGCTTGGACGATTGATGGTAACTTTTATGCAGGTTAGTATGGTGATTCTACCTATCTATATTCTTATTACTACTGTGCGGTCAGTTGTGGGTGACCGTGAAACAAATGTAATGGAATATATGCTTTCGCTCCCAATTTCATTCTCTGGTTACTTTTGGGGGAAATTTATAAGCCGTTTTGTCGAAATTTTTATTCCGGTCTTTCTTGCTTTGTTAGGTGCTGCTGTATGGGGAACTATTTCTAATATTGATGTGCCCTGGGATTTATTTGCACTATATAGTTTTTTACTGGCGGCAATGGTATTCTGTTTCCTTGGAATCGGCATGTATATTTCCTCTGTGGCTCATGCTCAAAATGTAGCAATCGGTACGGCATTTATTATCTGGTTATTTTTAGTAGCATTTCTTGATTTAATTTTGATGGGAGTTATGTTAAAAATGAGAATGAATCCGGAGTTGGTAATCGGAGTTGGTATGATAAATCCGTTGCAGGTCTTCAGAACTGCCGTTCTTGTATTATTTGATCCTAAATTAACCGTAATGGGGCCGGCATCTTATTATATTCTGGATACCGTAAGCCGTTCGGTTTTTATTGCTTTTTCGATTCTGTATCCAATCTTTGTAGGCTTTATTTTTGCTTTTTTAGGTGTTCGGTATTTTAAACGAAATGATATTGTTTAGTATGACAAAATTAAAATATATTGGCTTCTCCATTCTCATCCTTTTTATTGCTATTGGAGTTATTACTTGTTGTAAGCAATACACAGAACCGGTGGTACAAAGTTTATTCCCGCAACCTCCTGATACTTCTAATATGCTATACCTTTCTAATTTTACAAGTAAAGATATCAGAAAGGCTGTAATTAACGAAGATATATTTCTTGAAGATGGAACTGTTAGAAAAAAAGGTATTGCATCTGTCCCACAGGATTACGATGACTTTCGTTTAGTAAATCTGGATGAAGTCTATTGGAAAGGGGAACAAGTGATTAGTGGCGATTTCAGGGGAACAAGTTTTCGTTCGGCTAAATGTGATGGAGGAGTGTTCAAAGACTCTGACTTTCGTTTTTGTGATATACGCTGGTCTGTATTTAATAAATCTGATTTGACAAATTGCAATTTTTGCAGGGCCACTCTTTTTCGGATGTTTGTTAATGATGCCATACTGGAAAATTCTGATTTCAGGGGAGCAAACATGTTTGGAGTAGCAGGCCATCGTGCGAATTTCCGAAATTGCAATTTCACAAATTCTTTAATGAAGGAATCTGAGTTTCTTGATGCCGATTTTACGGGAAGCGAAGCCGTAAACGTTAAATTTATTATAACAGTTTTTACTGGTGCAAAACTCGATTCTATGGATCTTAGTTATTCTGACTTTACAGGTGCCGGACTTGAAGATGTTAGCTTTGTCAATTCGCGATTGATAGATGTTGAATTTCGTGGATCACATCTGCAGGGTGCAAATTTTACCGGTGCTGATTTAAGCGGCTGTAATTTTTTTGCTGCCGAATTTGTTAATACTATTTTTACTGATGCCATTAATATCCCCAAAGGAATTGAAGATCTTATTGTGGATGGACAAATTACCGGAGTATGTGCTGTTAATGGCAATGATATTTAATAAAAAATATTCGTAAAGATGAAAAAGTCTTACATATATTCATTAATTATCTGGCTGCCTGCTTTGATCATAGTTGCTGTAGTCTCTTGTAATCAACCTGCTAATAAAAACAATAAAGAAATTAATAATACCGACCTGTCAGACAGTCTTACTGCCAATGAAGAGGAGAACATTCACCTTGATTCAATCATAAGCATAACTAATAATAACACCCAGGGAGATGTTTATGAAGTTAATTGTAAAGAAAGTAGCATTAATTGGTACTGTGTAACACATACGGGCTATGTGAAGATTAAAGAGGGAACTGTTTTGGTTGCTGATGGAAATATTGTAGATGGTAATTTTACGATTTGTATGGATAGCATTGAGGATGTTGATATTGATTATCAGCTAATGAAAGATGTGCTTGTAAATACACTTAAATCAGCAGATTTCTTTGATATTACTAAATATCCATTGGGTTATTTTAATCTGGTCAGGCTAACCAAAACCTCGAATAAGGATTATGAGGTTGTTGGAAATCTAACCATAAAGGATGTAACACGTCAGGTGCGTTTTAACAGTAATATTCAAATTAATGACAGTTTAATATTGGTTGAATCAGACCGTTTCCAAATTAATCGTACTAAGTGGGGCTTAACTCTTTACTCCGGGAATTTTGAGCAGACCGATAAGAGTTTTCTTTTTACAGACTTTGTAGATATTCAAATTTCTCTGCAATTACAAAAATCACCCACAGAATCAAAATAAAAGCACAATAGAAGCCTATTGCCCCTTTTTTGTAATTGTTTCAACTTCAGCTTGAAGCTTTCCCACATCTTTCTCAAGTTCGGCAACCTTTGCTTTAAGCCTTTTGCCAGCAGTCTTCTCACGATTCAAATCCTTATCAAGCTTTGACTTCTCATCTTCAAGTGTTGAAATATTACCTTTTAAGGAGATTATTTCAGTCAGATATTCAGATATCTTATCATTTAACAAATCAATATTTTTATCAGCCATGACTATTTACTTTTTAAGGATTAATAATAGATTATAAGTTTTTGCCCGACAACGATCAGGTCAGGATTTTCAATATTATTATCTCTGGCAAGTTCATTGTATTTATAGCCGTTGCCATATACTTTCCGAGCAATTCTATATAATGTCTCTCCCTCACTAACAACATAAGTACTCTCCTTTTTAGCCTCTTCTTTCACTTTGGCGTTAACCTTGTTCGTCAGCTTATTATTTTCAATAACCAATGTCTCGTTACTCTTCTTCAGTTGAGTAACCTCTTTCTGCAACCTGGTTACTTCATCTTTTGTAATACTTTCATCAGTCTTTTTCTCATTTTTAAAACTTCCCAAACAGGTCAATATCCAGGCTATAAGAGCAATAATAAACAATGCAGAAGCAATGTACCCGAAAATCAATCTGTTCTTCGATGTTTTATAAATTTCTCT
>JAOZOC010000066.1:7289-10706 GCA_029933495.1 Bacteroidales bacterium | reverse complement strand
TCGACAGGGGGACTATACGGTTCTTTTTCAAAAGCAGACAGGTTTTCAACCTTCCAGACATAATGTATCTGACCATCTAAGCTGTCTATTGCAGTAGTATCGTTCAGGTTTCTTGCAAAATAACGTATCCCGGATTTCTTACCTGTAAAAACATTCAGCGTAGCTGTCTCCACCGAAACATCATCATACTTTTGTGGTATCCAATCGGGGAAATATACAATTCCATCGAAAGAATAGGTATATGTAAAAACAACTGTATATGGGTAGTCCGATACTTCGGGATCATATAATTTGACCCTGTTTTCTTCGTACAAAGAATAACCGGAAACAATGCTATAATCAATAATTTCAGAAGCTTTCGCCCTCTTTATAAATTTGCCGAAAGAATCATACACCCTGATACCAATATAGCCTATCTTAATATTATCATTGTAAAAGGCAATAAACCTGGAATAATCATCACCATTTTTATTCAGAATGGTAATCGCATTCTTAACTTTCATAACGACTTTCCTGTCCGAAATGATATTATATGATGTCTCACTGTTCCTGATAACTGCATTTGCATTTTTCAATAGCGCATCAGGTATACCGTAAAAAGGATAAACGGGTTCATCACCCAATGAGAAAAAGGGGACAAGCAGCATTATGAGTATTAATATTCGCAAACTGTTATTCTTTAACCAGTAATATCTGCTCTGCATGTTTTGCAATTATCAAATTGTAGAACTCTTTCAGGTTTTCATAATCCTCAGGTACAAATAATTCTTTTGTAATAATTAATTTTGTAATAACCTGAATCATCTGCCCCATTTTGGTCACTTTATAGATAAATTTCCCTCCATTATCCGGCAAAGTATAAGCTACATTTTCAGGTACTTCCTCAACCTTATACCCTTCGGGTACAGTAAAGTTCAACATAAGGGTAAGGTCTTTTTTATAAGGATATTCAACCGGATAAACACGCTTTTTTAACTTGAAAGGATTTTCAGTTATTGCCTGATAAAACAACGGGCTAAAATATATCATATCTCCTGCATCTTCGATCTGATCGGAAATAGTGACATCAAACTTCTCCTTAACAGGTTTATTAAAATCATTAACATTTTCAATTTTATAGCTGTTTATCTTCAGGCCTTCGTTATTGTCTTCAACTTCCGAAATATACTCCTCATCATTATTATAATTACTGAGTTTTCTTCTGATATCATAAGCAGAATAACCTCTGTATGACCTTTGGATGGAACCCGTAAAGGTTCCGGTTTCATCCATTGTAATGGTATTCATTGACAAAAATTTGTAACTTTCAGACGGAGTGAGGTCAACCCATCCGCGGTTACTTTCGGAAATTAGCCTTCCTTTTATATTCAAATCTCTGATCGGAAGCATACCGCAGGGCAGAAAATCACTTGTTGCATCCATCAACACGCGAGTGCTGTCAATAACTGCACTAGCAATAACATAATTTATCCCGAATAGCGTAGGATAGTTCTCACGAATAAAACCCTCATCCCTGGTTTTCAATATCACCGGATCGGCATCAATACCAAGCTTCCGCAACATTAAAACAAGCATCAGATTTATATCGGCATTGTTTCCCGTTTTCTCACTGTATGCTTCGCGGAGGGTAGTGTTGACATATTTTGAGCTATAACCGTTCCACTCCATACGGTCTTTAATAAAATCATAAGCAGCTTCCATTCTTGACCTTTTATCATCAGGATACTTAGCCAAAATAAGCGCCACCCCATCTTTCAGGAAACCACCACCACTTCTAATCTTTGAACCGAAATATGTACTTTCCAGTAAAGTCTTATTAATAGCATTCCAGGATGTTGAATAATCAGAATAAGTACCGTATCCCGGTTTTATCATTGAAAGTTCAAATTCAGCTTTGCTTATATAATTCTCTTTTGAAGTCATTGGCTGCTCCTCAATAAATGCAGGGACATCCTTTGCAATAAAGTGGTAATACTCTTTTTCAAAATTAGCCTCAGATGTACTGAATTGCGTTTGTGCAGTGGAAAAACCCTGTCCCCCGGTTCTTGTTTTATTTTGTAATACAATCTTATCCTGCAAAGTCTCATTTTCATATACATTCATCGGTACATAGCCGTTAACGATCTTCTTAAAAACATAGAACTCAGGTATTTCTACGGTATATTCACTCCATATAACAGGAATGCCATACTGAAAGTACCAATCGTGAATAAAGTAAATAAGATCAGAAGTTATGGAGTATTTTATATCAATTATGGAACCCTCTTTAACATTTGGCATTGCGAATTTTGTCTGTTCTAAATATTGATGAACTTCCTCATTATAAATGTCCTTACCTGAGAGTTTTGTTTTTACAACCTTTCCGTTTTCCATATTAAAGGTTATTCCTTTCAATTCAGTTAACTTTTCGACTGAGGAACCTTCAATACGCATCGGGATTGACCAGTCAGCCCAGTTGTATGCCTCTTTATTAAATATTTTCACCCTTATATGTCTTTCTATATGGATCTGAAACCCATTACTTTCCGTATATGCATAATATGTTCTTCCAAAATCAAACAAAATAACAGCACTGGCATTAGTATCAGCTTCATATCTTGTCATATCAAGGTTTTTAGAATCAATCTTCCCGTATTTCATTGGCTCCTTTTGGGAGAAGGATTCTAATGAAAGTGATAAAATCAGGAAGAATGAAAAACACAGTGGTAGTGAATTTAATTTCATACGTCGTAATTCTGTAGGTTAATTATTCTTGAATTCTAATCAAACAGCAATATTATTAATTATTTGGCATTTGGCAAAAAATAATCTGTATTGGGCTTCATTTTTTGTAATTTCGTGCTCTATACATATTCGTTCCTATGAAAAACACACTTCTGTTACTGACAATAGTTGTTTTACTTCTATTTTCCTGCCAAAAAGGGAAAGAGCAACAATCTGACATTATTGTAATTAAAGGCGGAACCATCCTTGACCTTTCAAATAACGGCAAATCTTCAAATGACATTTCCAACGGATATATTATTTTCAACAAAGATTCCATTCTTGAAGTTGGAAGTATGGTTGACAGAATGGATTTCCCAAAAAACTCAAAAGTCATTGATGCATCCGGGAAATTTATTATACCGGGACTCATTGATGGCTTTGCCGCAATGAACAATCAGGCTTATGCCAATGCTTTCCTTTATTCCGGTGTAACCTCAATTGTTGGCGTGGAAGGTGGAAGAAGGGGGCCATTTTTCAATTTTGCTGACCCAGGGCCTGATTTTTATATGCTTGAATCAGTAGGTGATTACAAGAAGCCGGATTCAATGCAGCTTTTTGACCTGAGAAAGCTTTATGAAGAAAAATATAAAATCGCTTTGTTAAAATATGAACTGAGACCTGATCAGGTCAGATTTTTAGTTGACAGTGCCC
>JAOZOC010000066.1:1204-7189 GCA_029933495.1 Bacteroidales bacterium | reverse complement strand
ACATATCTGATGCCCACTATGAGCCTACTTTATGCAGATTTGCCGGGAAGCAGTAATCCCTGGCTCGAACCCGTTTCAGGGATAATAAACGAAAAGGATATCAATAGCCCTGTTGACAAAAAGACAGGTAAGCATAACTATTCAGAGGAGGTACAGAAAAATTACACTGCAATGGCCATACAGGAACTGAGAATAGAGAATGTTTACCGAAAAGCGGGTTGCCGTTATCTTGCAGGCAGTGCAACTGATGTTTGGGGCACAATGCCAGGAATTTCACTTCACACTGAATTGGAACTACTTCACCAGATAGGGTTGTCAAACAGGGAAGTTCTTGCTGCAGCCACAACAAACTTTCCGGATGCCTTCCGTTGGAAAACAGGAAAAATTGCAAAAGGTTTCGAGCCTGATATTTTGATACTTGATAAAAATCCTTTGGAGAATCTTGAAAACACAAAAGCTATTTCGGTTCTGATAAACAACGGGGGAATAGTTGACAGAGAAAAACTTCTGACAGGGAAGTTTGATTATTCAAATGATCCGGATGGGAAAATCATTTCACGATGGCCAATGGATGTCTTTTCTGATACCGGAGTTATAAATGCAGTTTTCAGTAAGGTACCCGGCAAGAAAAAACTGAAAGCGGAATTCCAGTATCTCAACAATGTGGTGATGGAGGAACTGTTTTATGTGAGTGACGGACTAAAAGTAAAGGCTTATCTGGCCTTTCCTCTTGGCAAGAGAAAGCATCCTGCAATAATTTATAACCGTGGCGGCAATCGTGAATTTGCAAAGCTAAACCCGAAAAAAATGGCAAAACTATTGGCACGTGTAGCAAGCTGGGGATATGTGGTTATTGGAAGTCAGTACCGTGGAAACGACGGTGGAGAGGGTAAAGAGGAGTTTGGTGGTAAAGATGTTGATGATGTTATGAACCTATTACCTTTACTCAAATCCTTACCCAATGTTGATACGTCCAAAATAGGCATCTATGGCAGAAGCAGAGGAGGAATGATGACATACCTTGCTTTGATGCGTACAACAAAGTTCAAAGCTGCAGTAGTGGTTGGCGGTGCTTCCGACCTGCGAATGATGAACGAAAGCCGCGGAAACGAAATGGAAGCGTGGGTTTATAGTGAGCTGATGCCCGATTACTGGGAACACAAAGATTCGCTTCTCACCCAAAGGTCCGCAATAACACGGGTGGAAGAAATTTGCAAAAGCACCCCAATACTGCTGCTCCACGGAACAGCTGACTGGCGTGTTATGCCCGAGGAATCGCTGAATATGGCTCTGGCTTTTCAAAAAGAGAAAGTCCCGTATCGCCTTGTTATGTTTGAGGGTGGAGACCACGGGCTTACGGAATTTAAATTAGAACAATATGGAATGATAAGGCGGTGGTTCGATAAGTATCTTATGCTTGGGAAAAAACTGCCGGTTTTAAAACCTCACGGAGATTAACGATGAAAAGAAGAACATTTATAAGATCAGGTGGAGTAGCAGCTATAGCAATAACATCACCTTTGGCCGGCTTTTCCGGTAATCCTTCAATTACCGGACTGAAGAAGGACAGAAATATGGTGAAGTTTACACGCGACGGCCTTGATCTGTCAACAAGAGAATATTCGACACTTTTGAATGAAATAGTTGATACAAATGGTATTGAGGCTGATAGTTATTCGCGTTTTGGTGTTGTTGAAGAACTTGAAAAGCGTATGGCCGAAATTCTCGGTAAAGAAAGTGCTGTATTTATGCCCACAGGGACACTTGCTAACAATATTGCTGTCAGGGAGTTATCCGGCTCTGACGACAGAGTAATTGTTCAGGCTGAAAGTCATCTGTACAATGATTCGGGTGATTGCGCACAAAGACTTAGCAATCTGAACCTTATGACACTAGCTCCGGGCCGTGCTACTTTCACAATCGATGAGGTTAAAGATGCTGTAATGCGGACTAAAAAAGGAAGAGTCAAAACCGGTGTTGGTGTCATTTCCATCGAGTCACCGGTGAGGAGGATGGATAATGAAATGTTTGATTTTGAAACCATGAAAACAGTGACAGATTACGCAAGAGAAAACGGGGTCAGGCTTCATCTGGATGGTGCGCGCCTTTTCAACGCTTGTGTTCATTCGGGAAAAAGTCCTGCTGATTTTGCCTCGATGTTTGATACTGTGTACATATCGCTTTACAAGGACTTCAATGCGGCTTCAGGAGCTATTCTGGCAGGAACAAAAGAGTTCACAAAAGATTTATTTCAGGTCCGCAGGATGTTTGGCGGCGGGATGCCGCAGGTGTGGCCATTTGCTGCTGTGGCACTGCATTATCTTGACTCTTTTTTGAATGATTATTCTGAATCGGTAAAACAGGCTGATGTTTTGTTTGGTCTGCTTGAAAAAACCCCGGCTTTTAAAATCGAAAAGATACCAAATGGGACAAACGTTATTAAGCTTCATATAAATGTTGAAGACAGGGAAAAATTCAGAGAAAATTTGAAAACCAGAAATATTATCATTCCTTCGCCAGATAAAACATTTAAAGGATTTAAGATGAAGATAAATACGACATTATTACGATCAACACCTGAAAAGATTGCAGGGGCATTTTTTGAGTCTGTCTAAAAGGAATTGTATCCTAAAATCCTGAACAGATTGACAGTTAGGTCAGGGTTAGGATTATCGTAAATCGAATTTCGGATTCGTAAATTCACGCTTGTAGCGTAGCAGGCTGTAAATCAACAACACCTATGATATTATTCCAGGTACAGTTAGGTACATCACTTATCTTAACCATCAAAAATATCTTCTCCCTTTTCCTTCCACTTCTCAAAGGTTGATTTATTGATATCCAGCTCTTCAAACTTATTCCATAGCAACGGGGCTATTGCAGAAACTGGAGAGTAAAGAACAGATTCCTTTTTCTTTTCTTTTGAAATCCATTCATCATCGAAACTATTAATTAGCATAATGATTATGCTCAAAAAGATTGCTGCTTTAAGAATGCCAAAAACAGCTCCTGCTAGCTTATTAAGAACACCCAAAGCAACCATATCAACCAGCTTTTCAAGTAACTTACCAACAAAATAGACTATAACCACAACCCCTATAAAAGTCAAAATGAATGAAATTATAGGTACATAGTCCTCATTTAATGAGAAATTTTCAATCAGGAATTTTGCAGCATAATCCGAAAAATATAGAGCAGCATAAACTCCCGCTATCAGAGCTAATAGTGAAAACAATTCAACAACCAGACCTCTCTTAAACCCCCGGAATGCAAGCCAGGCCATTGGAATTACTAATATTATGTCTATATAATTCATTTAATATATCTTGCTTTTTTTCAATCTTTTAGTCAATTCGGTATCAAAGACGAACTCATTCAGTTCTTTATTATCTGTATCAAGGATTTGTGTTTTGTCGCCTTCCCACCATAGCTGTCCTTCATAGATAAATGAAATTGTATCCCCGATTTTAATAACCGAATTCATATCGTGGGTATTTACAATTGTCGTTATCTGAAATTCCTCAGTAAGTTTGCTTATCAGATCGTCAATTACTCCCGATGTATGAGGATCGAGGCCGGAGTTCGGCTCATCGCAGAAAAGATATTCAGGATTAAGAGAAATAGCCCGGGCAATAGCAACCCTTTTTGTCATACCACCGCTAAGCTCAGCCGGATACAGCTTGTTGGCATTTTCAAGATTAACCCATTTCAGACAAAAGTTCACTCTTTCAATTTTTTCTTCCAACGATTGGTTGGTGAACATCGTTAAAGGGAACTTAATATTTTCTTCAACATTCAGGGAATCAAACAGGGCGCCGCCTTGAAAAAGCATTCCAATCTCTTGCCTGATCTTTTTTCGTTCTTTAAAAGTCATTGCTGAAAAGTCTCTTTCATCAAAATAGATATGTCCCTCATCTACCTCATAGAGCCCAACCAGACATTTCATTAGAACGGTCTTCCCTGAGCCGCTTTGGCCAATAATCAGATTTGTTTTGCCTTTTTCAAACTTAACAGTGATATCTTTCAGAACTTTATTCTCTCCAAAGGACTTTGATATGTTGAGGGCTTTTATCATCTATAACTTTAATTTTACGACAGTAATAACTGGGTAAGTATAAGATTAAACAAAATTATCATAATGCTGCTCCATACCACAGCTCTTGTACTTGCAGCTCCTACTTCAACGGCGCCACCTTTCACAATAAACCCTTCAAAACCGGATATACTTGTGATCAGATATGCAAATATCACCGTTTTTATTAATGCATAAAAGATTATGTACCCGTCAAACCAGGCTCTTATACCATATACATAATCATTCACAGTATATAAATCAGTAAACACAGCAACTAACCATCCGCCAATCATTCCGAAATACATACTCAGAATTATCAAAACAGGATTTATGATCATTGCGGCTGTAACTTTAGGAAAAATCAGGTAATTAGCCGGATTAACCCCCATTATCTCAAGCGCATCAATCTGTTCGGTAACCCTCATAGTCCCTATTTCGGATGCAATACGGGAACCAACCTTTCCTGCAAGAATAAGGCTTATGATAGTTGGAGCAAATTCGAGGATAACAGACTGCCTAACCGTGAAGCCGATTGTTGAAACCGGGATCAAAGGATTATCAATATTATAAGATGTTTGGATGGCAACAACGGCACCCATAAATAAGGAGATAATGGCAACGATTCCGAGGGACTCAATCCCAAGGCTTTGAATCTCCATTATAAGCTGTTTGCGATAAACACTACCCTTTTCAGGCTTGCGGATAACCTGAATCATTAGCAAAATATATTTCCCAAATCTGCTTAGCATTCTATTACGTTTCTTTTGCGAAATTAAATATTATTCTGCAATCATTTAAAAAAAGTAAGTAACAATTTCATAAAAAGCAATAATTCTGTATTTTAGCGGTTTCTTTAAAAACAACAAACGTGAAACGTAGATTTAATATTTTAATAGTTTTATTATTTTTAGCTGCTGGCATGCTAACATCCTGTTCATCTTCGCGAAAGGCAGGTAAAAAATGTCGTGAATGTCCTGAGTTCAGTATTAGTAATACTATTATATTTAATACTTGCCTGATTTATGAAGTCGGATAAAGATATTCTGCTAAAATACCTTCCAGAAAAATCTGTTCCCACTGTGCTTAACTGGATTGGGAAATACAATCTCAAGTTTTCGATAAGTAAAAGCAGAGTGTCAAAACTTGGTGATTACAGGCCTCCTGTTCGACAAAAGCATCATTCCATCTCGGTAAACTATGATCTGAACAAATATCATTTTCTCATTACATTTGTTCATGAATTTGCACATCTCATTACATGGGAAAAATATAAGGGAAAGGTGAAACCACACGGAAAAGAATGGAAAGCCGAATTTAAAACCCTGATGCAGGGATTTATTGATAATGAAAATATATTCCCGGAAGATATACGCGAAGCCCTTATCAGGTTCTTTAAAAAATCATCCCGTATTGATACAAGCTTAGTGCGGGTATTAAAAAAATATAATCTACACGCAAACGAAACAGTTCTTGAAGACCTGCCTGAAGGAGCCGTTTTTAAAATCTATAACGGAATTGTTTTCCAAAAACAGAAAAAACTCAGAAAACGTTTTCGCTGCAAGCGGCTGGACGACGGAAAGGTTTACCTCGTAAGCCCTTTAATGACTGTTGAAATAATTGAAAAGTAAAACTAAACTATGAAATCGGATATTGACATTGCAAGAGGAGTCAGATTAAAGCATATCAGAGAAATTGCCGCAATCCTTGGAATTGATGAAAATGACCTTGAGCTTTACGGAAAATACAAGGCGAAAATACCATTGGATTATATTGATAAAGAAAAAGCAAAAAAGGCAAAGCTTATACTTGTTTCGGCTATCTCGCCAACTCCTGCCGGAGAAGGGAAAACAACAGTTTCCATTGGCCTGACACAAGGAATGAACAGGATTGGAAAGAAGACAACCGTTGTG
>JAOZOC010000066.1:0-1104 GCA_029933495.1 Bacteroidales bacterium | reverse complement strand
TACAATATTGACAAGAGGCCTGTTTATGCCCGTGACTTAAAAGCGAACGGGGCGATGGCTACTCTTATGAAAGATGCTATTTTACCAAACCTTGTTCAAACAATTGAAGGCACTCCTGCAATAATCCATGGCGGACCTTTTGCAAATATTGCCCAGGGTACAAATTCTGTTATCGCAACTCGAATGGGATTGTCGTTATCGGACTACGTTGTGACTGAAGCCGGTTTTGGGTTTGACCTTGGTGCTGAAAAATTCTTTGATATTAAATGTGGCTACTCAGGGCTGACTCCCGATGCAACTGTACTTGTTGCGACAATCAGAGCTTTGAGATATCACGGAGGTGTACCTCTCAAAGAGATAAACAATCCAAATCCCGAAGCTGTCCGTAAAGGTCTTGCCAATCTTGAAAAGCATATTGAGAATATCAAGATATTCAATGTTTGCTCTGTTGTTGCCATTAATAAATTTGAACACGATACATCAGAGGAAATCGAAATTGTTAAAAAACGGTGTGAGGAGCTTGGTGTGCAGGCAGTTGTTTCAGATGTTTGGGGAAAAGGTGGTGAAGGTGCAATTGAGCTTGCAGAAATAGTTTCAAAGGAAGCCGACCTTTGTACCCAGCGATATAACCCATTGTATGAATGGGACTGGAGTATAAAAAAGAAAATAGAAAAGGTTGCCACTTCAATTTATGGTGCAAAAGCAATTGATTATACAAAAAGAGCGGAAAACGACCTGAAAAAGATAGAAGCACTTGGAGCCTCAAAATTACCAATTTGTATTGCAAAAACACAAAAGTCACTTTCGGATAACCCTGCTCTTCTTGGCAGACCGAAAGATTTTATTGTTACGGTAAAAGAGATTATTCCTGCGCTTGGAGCGGGCTTTGTAATACCCATAACAGGTGACATTTTACGGATGCCTGGATTACCTGCCGTTCCGGCTGCCGAAAGTATTGACATTGACAAGGATGGAAATATTACGGGTTTGTTCTAATGCTTGCCTGTAAATAAAAAATTGTACATTTGTAAATCAAAACTTAAAGAAATATGAACAAAAATAACTATTGCGTGATAATGGCCGGAGGTATTGGCGCCAGATTCT
>JAOZOC010000556.1 GCA_029933495.1 Bacteroidales bacterium | reverse complement strand
AAAGGTCATTGTAGATCATTGTTGCCGGAAGATATGCGTAATAAGAGATTACATCATGATAAATAACCCTGTTTGTGTGAGTCCAATAGTGAATGTTGAACATATTGTAGGCAACGGCAAAAATAATGATCAGGTTTACGATCCTCGCTTTTGTGAATTTTATATGTTGCAGATACTTCATCCGATCAATTAGTTTACTTTTGCAAACATAAACGAAGTTTGTTGTTTTCGATGGATAAAAGTACATCATTTTCATTAAACGGAGCCGGTTGGCAAATTGATCTTTCAACTCCGGTTGTTATGGGTATCCTTAATATTACTCCTGACTCTTTCTTTGATGGTGGTAAATTTACTGAGAGTGATACTCAGCTTTTTCAGGCAGAAAAAATGCTGAATGAAGGAGCGGCAATAATTGACCTTGGTGCAACATCAACCAGGCCTGGGGCAGAGGAGGTTATGGTAGATGAAGAGCTGAATCGTGTGATGCCGGCTCTGCAAAGTCTGAAAAAGGAATTCCCACAGGCAATAATTTCAGTTGATACTTACCGGAGCAAGGTTGCAAAAATTGCGATAGAAAACGGAGCACATATAATCAATGATGTTTCGGGCGGGACAATCGATGATGAGATGTTTCAGATAATTGCTGATTTGGAAGTGCCCTATGTTTTGATGCATATCAAGGGAACTCCTAAAAATATGCAGAACGATACACAGTATGTTGACGTGGTTCAGGAAGTGAAATATTTTTTTAAAAAGCAGTTACGAAAGCTTGGAAATATTGGCGTAACGGATAATATAATTCTTGATCCCGGATTTGGATTTGGGAAGACCCTTGAAAATAATTATGAACTATTGAAAGACCTCTCTTCTTTTACGGATATGGGATGTCCCATCCTTGCCGGTATCTCCAGGAAATCAATAATCAATAAGGTTCTGAACAAAACCCAGGATGAAGCACTAAACGGAACAACAGCACTTAACACAATAGCCCTTTTGAACGGTGCAAACATTTTGCGTGTACACGATGTAAAAGAAGCTGTTGAGGTTGTCAGACTGGTGGAGTTTTACGGAGGTATTGGTTGAGCCGGAAGTCACCAGGGGATTTTTAAGTCATCAAACTTTTTGAATGCAGATTCTTATTATTTCGCAGGATTTGGTTTGTTAAATTTAGCGGGATTATGATAACTGCGACTATTGTTGCATTGTTGATATGCTGATAAGTACCCCTGCTTATATTGAACTGCTTCTAACTGTGATGAATAACTTGATTTTTAGCACTCCTGATGTCTGTTATTAATCTGGTATTTGCGAAGAGGCTTCATTGTTTTCTGTCCAAATATCATTTTTGTCAGAATTATCTGTTTGAGAATCCATATTGAAATCTCCATTTAAATATCCTGTATTGCCTGCTTCAACCGACCATATTATTACTTTGTCATCTATATCAATAGTTCCATCTGCATTGCCATCGCCGCTATACATGCCATAAGCCCCACCACCAAGATTTTTCTGTGCATCTGTTCCATAAGCTTGTCCGATGGGTGAAGTGAAGTTGTAACTATAAACCCCGCCCGATTCTGATAGCGGATAAGCCGATAAAACATCCAGATGATTTCGATGCCGGATGACCACAAATAATTGTTGAGATACTGAATTACTGAATATCGGATTTGAAGTTCCATCAAGTCCCTTAATTGAACCATTATTTATTAGTAAAGCAGCCTGTTGTGAAATAATGGTTCCAGAAGTGGCTGAATTTGCATCTGTTGCATCACGCAGTTCAACTAATATCCAGTCAACAACATCTGATGTGGGTATTGCTGCAACACTTTCAGTCCCTGAATAATTCCAGGGTGGAATGTTATAAGGTTGATTGAGAGGAATTGAATTTTGTGCATTTAATGTTGTTCCCATAGCACCTCCGCTAAACGGACCTTCGAGAAATACAGTTATATCAAGTTCCCTTGAACCATTATCCCAGAAAATCCGGTCATAAACATCATCATCAAATGCCTCTCCCGAGAAAGCACCTGCGAAATTGGTAAAAGTTACATTGCCGGCATTTTGGGTCTTCCTCACATTGCTGTTCCCACCCCAGTTATTCTGATCGAAAATAATCCCGTCCATTGTCACTGTCTGGCCATTATTTATGGTTAAATAGGATCCTCCGCTTTCACCATATGAAAACATACAATTATTGAAAGCATGACCTGATGTAATAACTGCACCCGGATGAATGTTTATCCCATCAGCCGACATAAATTTGAATTGGGTGTGATCAGCACTCAGTTCTCCAAATACATCAAAATTGTAATATCCGTCTTCTCCATTTTCTGATATAATACAATGTTCAGAATCTGTTCCGTTAAGGGTCATTTGCCCTCCTGCTGCAACAATAATGTTAGCACCATCCTGCGACCGGAGTATGGTTCCCTGTTCAACGACCAGGTTACCATTAGATTCCACCAAAATGCCTTCTTTGTCAATAAAGTAATCGCTGTTAATGGTTACCGAACCTGTTGAAATATTTAAGTTTTGGACAATAATGTTACCTGTTATATTTACCTGATCGGCAGAACTTTCCTTATCTATTGATAAAACATCAAGACTACAGTTGCCATCATTTACAAGGGATTGTGTAGCTGATTCTATAAAAGAAATAGTGCCATCGGCATCAATCCATTCTCCTTCCGAACCAATTGTTATATCAGCAAATATTAAATGGTTGTTGCCAGCCGCTAGATCGTACCATGCCCCGTCCTGTACCTCAATG
>JAOZOC010000555.1 GCA_029933495.1 Bacteroidales bacterium | reverse complement strand
AGGATTCGTTTTTTTATAAACCGTATTTCCTGCTCCAACCCAGGCCTCTCCGTCTTCAATTGTATCCATCAAATTATCGGGTAGTACTTCAAAATCACGAATGATGTTATTCGAAGTGCAGTTTGAGGATGGTGAATTAATATTAAAACAGTTGGGAACAAAAGGAAACGACACGCATTCAAAGCTATAAGTGATCAGATTGTATTGGCTATTGCCATTAAACCAATACAAGTTATCAATATCAATTTGATATTCACCAGTATAAGAATTTATTGATGAAAAAGTTTTACCCACTATACTGGCACTGTCATAATGATTAATAGTGTCTTGAGAAAAAGCATTTGCCGCAAGTAAAATAAAAAGGATTAGAGAATTAATTGTTTTCATTTTAATATGGTTTTAATTAATAATTTAAAGATTTTATAATCTTTTTGCGTTGCACAAAGCTACATTAAAATAGCTAATTAAACACAAATGTATAAAATTATTGTTTAATAATATGTGTAAATATCTCTTTACCGAGCGTGGACGCTCTGTACATAGTGGATATTTCATAGAGTGGATACTCGGCCCATAGTGGAATAATTAAATGAAATCAGTTAACGGTATTCTTCTGCTTTTTCCCTTATTTTTTTTGAAATCATAAAACTATTGGGTTAAAAATAATTTTCCAAAGGAATATATAAAATAGAAAAAAAACCTAAAAACCACCGTTTTTTAATTTTCGGTGGTTTTCAGGGGGGTGCATATTTTCTATTAAAAAATGGGGATTTAAAAAATATAACTCCTCCTACCCGGTCTCCTGATAAACTGATCTGCAATAAAAATAGAACCAATTGAAATTAAAATTACGACAGTTACAGAAGATAATTTAATTGAACTGAACAGATTACGGAAATTATTTATGACAATTTGAGGGACATCAAAAAGCAACGGTCTGTATTCCTGTGATATGGCTTCCCTCGAACCGGGTGTAAAATATAAAACACCGGCAATAACTACTACAACCATAATAGCAAGGATCAGATACCAGACCTTGCTTCTGATAAACTCTTTTAATGAAACTTTTTCATCCCTAAGATCTTCTATATCTATCATAACCCTTTGTGTAAAATCAATTGAAGGGCTCTCGATCTTAATATTCCCAAAGAGCTTTTTCAAAAAATCGTCCTGTATAATATTCTTGTCTGTCATGAGTACATTGTATTTAATTCAACATTCAATATTTGCTGAAGTTCGCTATAAAGTTTTTTTCGTATTCTGTGTAGTTTTACTTTAACATTCGAATCCGTCAGACCTGTTATTTCACTAATTTCATCAATCGAACACTCCTCCTTATAATAGAGATTAATTAACGTATATTCAAGCGGCGGCAACTTATCTATCAATTTATTAACCAATTTTAGTTGTTCATTCGAATCAAGCTTATTAATGTTTTCTTTTATTTCATCAGTCGAATAATTGTCAATCACAAAAGAATCAAGGTCAGTTGACTCCAGGCTCTTCTTCCTTGTTCGAGAGATAGCTGCATTAAAAACAATCCTGTAAAGCCAGGTCGAAAATTTCGATTTGTTTCTGAATGCATCCATATTCTGATATGCTTTCACAAAAGCATCCTGAACAATCTCCTCTGCATCTTCACGGTTTCTGACAATCCGCAGTGCAACCGAAAAGGCCATATCCTTATGTTTATCAACCAAATAGGTGTAGGCTGATAAATCACCGCTGATAACTTTATCTATATATAGCTGGTCCTTGTTGATTGCCATTTGATAATTAGACGATTTGATAAACTATCGGTTACATTTTATTAAATATTGCTAAAGATACATAATTTTAATCATTTCAATTTTTTTCAATAATTGTAACCTGCATATTATCATTGCGTCAAAGAAGTGAAAAAATAAATTATAAATTTAAAATGAAAAAGTTATGATGACGCTACAGCCCGTTTTAATCCTGATGGTGATTTTTGGAAGTATCCTCGGAATCGTTTACCTCTCAAACAGAAAAAAGGAACGCATGTCAGTTATTGAACGGGGACTTGACCCTGACAAATATCTTTGCAATAAGGTTTCGACCGGACAATCGCTGAAATATGGTCTTTTGCTGATTGGAGTCGCGCTCGGTATTCTAATTGGAAATATTCTTTCGATATCAGAATCATTTGTTGATGTACCTGAGGCAGCATACTTTTCAATGATCTTCCTTTTCGGAGGGCTTGCTCTTGTAATAAGTCATTTTCTTGCAAAAAAACAGGTTAGTGATGATGATGTAAAATAATCCAAATTCTAAAAATATAACTTGGGGCTTTGAGGGAAGCCCCTTTTTTTGTTTTGACCTAATAGGTTTTAAAAACCTGTTAGGTCTTGTTGACTGAACCTGACGTAATAGACTCCGCTCGACCTGATGTGGGCGACTACGCTTTCAGCTCAAACCTTTTAATTACCTTGTATTCCGGCCCCTGTGGTCTAAGGATGCTTTCATAAAGATAAAAACCAGTAACTTCCTGCTTTTGTATCTCTGTGACTTTGTATTTATCAATAACCTGTTGAAAGCTTATTTTAAGGTCAATATATTTTATTCTGCCAACCGTAAGATGCGGCACAAAGTTTTGTCGGTCGCGTTTAAAGCCAATTTTGTCCATAGCATTCAGGACTTCGGAGGCCAGCCCGGTTAACTGTTCATTTTTCTCAATCCCGAACCAAATAACCCTCGGTTTATATGAACTTCCGAATATGCCCGTGTTTCTGATATCCAGCACAAAGGATGAATTGT
>JAOZOC010000065.1 GCA_029933495.1 Bacteroidales bacterium | reverse complement strand
GAAAAAAAAGTGATCCGATAAAATTTTAATTTGCTCTATATGCAGGATACATAATAGATTTCCTCTGGTAATGTTATGTTTTTTGTACTTTAGCTGTTGTAAAATGAATTTGGTTTGGATAACCATTAACAGTTTTTTTATATATTGGCAGAATAGATGTAACTTTGGCCGGGAGTAATGGGGAAATGAGGGTAATATTGCTAATATATTGTTGTTAGTTGAAAGGCGGAAAATGGAAACAGAGAATTAACAATGATTTTATTCGTTTATAAGGGACTAAATAAAAATACCTGTGCATGGTAACAAACTTTGGGAATAGAAATTAATATAACAAACGAAGAAATAATAAGATTAAAGGTGGAATTGTTGTGTGATGAGTAGTTAATATTTTTGTGATGATTGAAAATCAAAATACCGAGTTTAAACAAATTTGGAAAGACGATTTTTTAAAATATATCTGTGCTTTTGCAAATGCACAAGGTGGTACATTGTATATTGGTTTAGATGATGATGGTAATATCGTTGGAATCAATAATCATAAAAAATTATTGGAAGATCTGCCTAATAAAATACGGGATATTCTTGGAGTAGTTACTCAAATAAATCACAAAAAAGAAAACGATAAGAATTTTCTTGAAATAGTGATTAAACCATATAATAATCCTGTTTCTTTCAGAGGCCATTTTTATTACCGCTCGGGCAGCACCATACAGGACCTTAACGGTCCTGCTCTTGAGAAATTTCTGCTCGACAAAAAAGGGAAAAAATGGGATGGAGTACTTACAGATACTTTTGCAATTAAGGATTTATCGAATGAAGCTTTTGATATCTTTAGAAAAAAAGCACAACGAAGTAAAAGAATTCCTGCTGAAGATCTGTCGGAAAGCAACGAGAAATTATTGGAACTATTAGGTTTAACCGAAGAAAACAAATTAACAAGAGCAGCTGTTTTAGCTTTTAGTGAAAATCCAGAAAAATTAGTAACAGGAGCTTATGTAAAAATCGGGTTTTTTCGCACACATTCCGATTTACTTTACCACGATGAGATTCACGGCAGTTTGTTTGAACAGATAGAAAAAACAATGGATATTTTACTCACAAAATATCTACGTGCAAATATTGCTTATGAAGGTTTAACCCGTACCGAAACTTATGATTATCCCGAAGATGCTCTTCGTGAAGCATTACTAAATGCCCTTATTCACAAAGATTACCCAAGCGGAGTACCGGTGCAAATAAGCGTTTATGCCAATATGTTGTGGATTAGCAATACAGGAAATTTACCTAAGGGCTGGACTGTGGAAAATCTGATTACAAAACATAAATCAATACCTGCAAATCCCGATATCGCCAAAACTTTTTTCCGTGCCGGATATATTGAACACTGGGGACGAGGAACTGTTAATATCATTAATTATTGTAAAAATGCCGGATTACCTGTACCTGATTTTAATTTTAGTGCAGGGCTGACCGTTCTGTTTAAAAAAGAAAATAAAACTTTTGAAGAATTGAGTAGTTTAGGAGTTAAAGATGTAGAAAAAGATACTATAAAACCATTGTCGAAAAATGACTTTGATACAATATTGAGGGATAAATACGGGATAAATGCGGGTTATTTACGGGATAAATACGGGATAAGAATTATAGATGTTTTTATGTTGATTGATGAAAATCCTTCAATTTCATTACCAGAAATAGCAAAAGAATTAAATGTTAGTTTAAGCACAATAGAAAAACTTTTTAATAAACTGAAAAAAGATAATCTGATTGAGCATTTCGGCTCCAAAAAAACAGGGTATTGGAAAATTATTGTTAATGATTAATATAAAAAAATATGTTACTACTTAGCAGAACAATTAGCATTAAACTGTTAATATATAACAGCCACCCATTTATTTATTATGACACCACATATCTCAAGAGCTATTAAAATCGGTAATCTCTCGCTTGGAGGAGACAACCCCGTTCGTATCCAGTCAATGACTTCAACAGGCACAATGGATACTGAGGCAACTGTTGAGCAGTCAATCAGGATGATAGAGGCCGGTTGCGAAATGGTAAGGATCACGGCGCAGGGAATCCGCGAAGCAAAGAATCTTGCCGTTATAAAAAATGAATTGAACAGGAGAGGTTATGGTGTTCCTCTTATCGCTGACATCCATTTCAACCCTAAAGCTGCTGAAGTAGCTGCCGGAATTGTGGAAAAAGTGAGGATAAATCCTGGTAACTATATTGATAAAAACCTTGGTAAAGTTGATTATTCCAAAGCAGAATATCAGGCAGAAACAGAAAAGATAAAAGAACGAATCAAGCCTTTGATCTTAGTTTGTAAAAAGTTTGGAACTGCAATAAGGATTGGTAGTAATCACGGTTCATTGTCTGAAAGAATTCTTGCGAGGTATGGCGATACTCCAGAAGGAATGGTTGAGTCGGCAATGGAGTTTGTAAGAATTTGCAAAGAGCTTGATTTTTACAATCTTGTACTTTCAATGAAGGCGAGCAACGTGAAGATAATGGTTCAGGCAAACAGGTTGCTTGTGAAAAAAATGCAAAAAGAAAATCTGAACTATCCCATACATCTTGGAGTAACAGAAGCCGGAGATGCCGAAGACGGACGAATAAAATCGGCTGCCGGGATAGCTACTTTACTTGCCGATGGCATTGGAGATACTATCAGAGTGTCTTTGACCGAAGATCCTGAGTTTGAAATACCTGTGGCCAAAATAATTGTTGAGTATTTTGGACAAAATAATTCAGATTTATCTGATAAAGTAATGACAGACCGGTATAGCCGAAGAATTTTAGCTAAAGCCGGTAAGATTGGTAACGGACAGGTTCCTGTTGTCATCCTGAATGATAAAAACCATAATGATACGGAATTTAATGAGCAGTTTTTACCTGATTATATCTGTAAAAATAATGATTACCTGGTTCAGTACGAAAATGGGATACCAGGCCCGGGATATGTAACATGTAATCTTGAAAAGGAGATTATTCTGACAGATGCTGAAAAAGATAGTATAATTGTTTTGGAGCCTGATATAACCATTCCTATACAAAAGGTGAAGCAGCGCGTGATGGATTTAATAGAAGCGGGGGTGGATAATCCGATAATTCTTAAGCGAAATTATAAGAATCTTCAGGATGATGAGTTTTTGATAAAAGCATCGGGTGAGTTTGCTTATTTGTTTATCGACGGACTTATCGACGGCATCTGGATTGAATCTGACAACCAGACAGCCGGATTTATTGCTGAAGTATCTTTCGGTATATTGCAGGCAACAGGCGACCGCATTTCGAAAACAGAATATATTGCCTGTCCTTCATGCGGAAGGACGTTATTCAACATTCAGGAGACACTTCGTAAGGTGAAAGAAAAGACAGGAAATTTTAAAGGTTTGAAAATTGCAGTAATGGGATGTATTGTCAATGGTATTGGTGAAATGGCTGATGCCGATTATGGATATGTCGGTGCAGGAAAGGGTAAAGTCACCCTTTATAAACGTCATCAGATTATCAGGAAAAATATTGATGAAAAGGATGCCGTTGATGAACTGATCAGGATCATCAATGAAGACTGTAAAACCTAAATTATTATTCGCGCCGAAAGTCAGGGCATACAGTGTGTTTTTCAAACGGATTACATATTGTCATTGGCGAGATATTTATAAAAGCCCAAATATCTAATACCAAAATCCTAAACAAATTCAAATTGTTAAAATTCAAATAATTAAAATGTTTAATTATGTGCTACGAGTTTTGAGTTTTGTGCTTTGGGTTTTTTACTTTGGGTTTTGTGCTTTGAGTTTTATACTAAGTCTTTTGTATTTCTTCCTGACAGCAATGGATTAACCAATTTCATCCTTGTTTGTCTCTGGTTAGAACAAATTAGGTTTAACAAAACAGATATAATAAATTTAAAAAAAAACAGTTATTCTGAAAGTCTTACTTTTGCACTGAAATAAAATTAATTTTTAATGATGAAACAGCTCCTGACTTTTTTAATATTTCAATTTGTTTTCTTTTCCGCCATTTTTTCTCAAAATGTAGGGATAGGTGAGTGGCGGGACCATTTGCCATATAACAGCACAATTTCTGTTACCAATGGTGATGGAATTGTTTATTGCGCTACACCTTATAGCCTTTTTTATTTTGACGAAGCTGAAAATACTCTTACCAGGGAGACAAAAATTTCCGGTCTGAGTGATATTGGTATTTCAAGATTAGCATTTAATGATGCAACAAATACTTTGATTATCGGATACACGAATACAAACCTTGATTTGATAAAAGGGAACGACATAGTTAATATGTCCGATATTTTTAGTAGTGAAGCCATACCACCCGGAGAAAAAGAGTTATACAATATCAGATTTATCGACAACCTTGCCTATATATGCTGTGGCTATGGTATTACAGTTATTAATATTGATGATGAGGAGGTCTATGATACATATTATATCGGCCCTAATGGCAGCCATCTGGCAGTTTATGATCTGACTTTTAACGACACTTCCTTTTTTGCTGCTACAGAGGGAGGTATCTATACTGCTGACATTGATAATCCCACCCTTGCCTATTATGAATCATGGACACAAGATAGCAGTGTTCCATTCCCCGATGCAGCTTATAATCAGATACAGTTTAATGACGGATATGTTTATACTAACAAATATAGTTCTGAATGGGGAAAGGATACAATTATCTATTTTGACGGGAATCAATGGAGTTATGATATGGAAGCTTTTTCATCATCCGATGTGTTTAGTCTTAAATCGGTTGACAATACTCTTTACATTTCTTACAGATATGCAGTTAAGACCTATAAAGATGATGCTCAGCTTATTTCATCAATATGGACTTATGGTAATGGTGTAAGCCCGGTTGCAAGAGATATTACGGTTTCTAATGGTGTATTATGGATTGCAGATAATAAAAACGGACTTGTGCGACAAAATAATGCCAACGATTATACTTTTATGTATCCTAACGGGCCGGGTACAATTGATGTTTTTGCCACTTCTGATGCCGGAGGTGCATTATGGACAGTACCTGGTGGCAGGGGCCCATCATGGGGAAACACGTGGAAGAGGGCTAGTGTTTCGTCATTTATTGATAATGAATGGAATACTTTTGACAGGAAAAATACTCCAGCACTCGATACCATTCTTGATATGTTAAGTGTCGGGGTAAATCCTGCAAATCCCAGTAACGTATTTGCCGGCTCATGGAACAGAGGACTCTCTGAGTTTGTGAATAATGAGCTGGTAAGAGTTTATAATACATCAAACAGTTCTCTTCAGTATAATCTTACAGAGGGAGCACCCGTGATTAAAGTTGGAGGAATAGCTTTTGATGAAGATAATAATCTGTGGGTTTCAAACTCCGGCGCAAATAATGTTCTGTCGGTTCGGATGCCCGGTTCTTCACCTAATGGAAGCTGGAGGTCATTTTATGTTGGCTCAGGTTCAAGTGGTAAGGATATAGGTGCTCTGATTATTGATTCTTATGGCCAAAAATGGATGTTAATGCGTGAAAATGCATCATTACTGGTATTTAATGATAATGGTACCATTACCGACCCATCGGATGATCAATACAAGAAACTGTCAGCCTCAACCGGAAACGGTGGTATTCCCGGGAATAAAATTTTCAGCATTGCCAATGATCTCGATGGTGAGGTTTGGATTGGAACAGACGAAGGCCCTGCTGTTTTTTATTCTCCTGAGAGTGTTTTTTCGAATTACAATTTTGATGCACAGCAGATATTAATACCGCGTAACGACGGAACTAATAATGCCGATATTCTTCTGCATACAGAAACTATTACTGCAATTGCAATTGATGGCGCCAATAATAAGTGGCTTGGTACTGATCGCTCAGGAGTTTATCAATTATCGCCCGACGGGCAGAAGGAGCTACATCATTTTACATCTGAGAACAGTCCTTTGTTTTCAAATAATATTTCAAGTATTGCAATCGACAATGGTACCGGGGAGGTGTTTTTCGGTACAGCCAAAGGTCTGATATCATATAAAAGCACAGCAACAGGAGGCGGTCCCGTGAATAGCGATGTATATGCTTATCCCAATCCCGTTCGTCCTGAATATACCGGTCCTATCGCCATAAAGGGACTGGTGAGCAATGCCGATTTTAAAATAACGGATATTAACGGAAATCTTATCTATTCCGGTGTTGCCGAAGGTGGACAGGCAATATGGGATGGTAAAAATTTTGATGGCAGGAAAGCTCAAACAGGTGTTTATCTTGTCTTTGCCTCTAATTCTGATGGCACAGAAACAATTGTTACGAAAATATTAATTGTCAATTGATAAATGCTTTACAAAACCAGGGGAGTAGTATTAAACAGTGTTAAGTATTCCGAAACTAGTGTTATAGTAAAAATTTATACAGAGGAGTTCGGTATTCAATCCTATATGGTCAGAGGTGTGAGAAGCAAAAGTGCGAAAATAAAACCTGCACTCCTTCAAAATCTTTCATTGGTTGATCTTGAAGTCTATTTTAAGGAGAAGAAAAGCATCCAGAATATTAAGGAGTTACGGCCGGGATTTGTATTTACCTCTATCCCCTTTGATATGAAGAAGAGTGCTGTTGCTGTCTTTATCAATGAAATTCTTTATAAGTCCATAAGAGAGGAGGAATCTAATAATGCTCTGTTTGAGTTTATTTATGAAAGTATAAAATTGCTTGATCTTGAATCTAATAGTATTGCTAATTTCCACCTGCTTTTTATGGTGCAGTTTACCAGATTTCTTGGGTTTTTCCCAAAGAATAATTTTTCTATACAAACAGATACATTCGATCTTCAGGAGGGATTATTCAAAAAGACAAACCAGCCGGCAGAACTGTTTTTGAAAATGCCGGAATCTCAATATCTGTATTATCTTGTCAATACATCCTTTGACAATCTGAAAGCATTAAAAATCTCCTCTGCAATAAGAGGGCAGCTTCTCGAAAGCCTGATAAAGTATTACACCCTGCATCTCCCGTCTTTCGGAACTGTTAAATCTCATCTTGTGATGAAGGAAATATTAAGGTAATCAGGAAGGGCTGATATTATTAGTTTCTATTAATTATAAATTATCAATTCATTATCTGTACGTACCTCCCCGTTGAATTTATATTTGAAATCTACAATATCTTCATTGCATCCTTCCCTGTCATATGTAACTTCTGTAATTGTATCTGAATATTCTGTGTTCTCTACATAAATTAAATAATTTAGAGGATTATCGCCAAATTCAATGACTGCTGAAAAAGAGTTTGATGAATTTAACTCCCCCAAAGAGATTGTGTCTACTAAAGAAATATTCATATTGATTTTTTCTGTCCGTATTGCTTTTAAATAGCTTGTAGTTGAAATATTAGGATATGATACTTTAATAGTTGCAATTTCATAAGGTCCTTTACAACATGAACTAATCAAAAATACAATAATAATTGTTGATAAAATGATTCGCTTCATGATTTTCTAATTTTTATGTTTAAGTCTTTTGTCATTTTATTTCTACAGTATTTTTTTAGTCACATTGTATTATTACAAACGCAGGTCTCTATTGAATATTATTAACTATTTGTTTTTTCTGTTGATAATAAGCCTGTCTGCCAAAACCATGCAACAAACAAAGAGCAGTTATTCTGTAGTTTTTCTTTTCTCCTTTTCTGTTTTTATCTTCAGCCTGGCAAACGACCTTGGTATTTCATTACATAGGGAGCATCGCGCTAATGAAGAGATAACTTTTTTACCTCTTCACAGCCTCATACAATATCTCAATGGGATGCAGAGCTTTTCGCCCGGTTCCGTCATTTATCTGCTGACGGCAGCTAGTGCCAGGAGCTGCAATAATAACTGAATCTTCCGTTTTTCGTATTTCAGGAAACAGGATCATCTCGCCTATTTTCATTGAAAGATCATAATGCTCCTTCTCAAAACCGAAAGAACCAGCCATTCCACAGCATCCGGTCTTAATTTCTTCTACTTGATAATTTTTCGGTAACGATAGCATTATCTTTGTCGGCTCTGTTGATGCAATGGCTTTTTGATGACAATGTCCGTGCAGCTTAATCATTTTTGACCCGGAAGTAAACATTTCAGGATTTATCCGGCCTGCAGCAGCCTCCCGCTCAATAAACTCATCAAACATAAAAACCGATTTTGAGAGCTGTTGTGCATCATCTTTCAGACTCTCACCCACAAGTTCGGGGTATTCATCCCTGAAAGTAAGTATCGCCGAAGGTTCTATTCCAATCAATGGCTTTTCTTTAGAAATAGTATCCTTTAAAGAGTTGACATTCCGGATGGCAATCTTTTTTGCTTCTCTAACCAACCCCTTTGATAGTAATGCACGTCCGCTGATTGTATGTTCCGGTACCTCAACCTTATATCCGAGAGCATGCAGCAATTTAACTGCTTTTACCCCGATAAGGGTATCGTTAAACTCTGTAAATTCATCAATAAACAGATATACTTTCCCTTTTATTTTACCGGACTCTGTATGAAGGCTGTTTTTTTTCAGCCAGGAGGTCATTGTAAATTTATAGAGTTTTGGAATAGTCCGTTTAGGTGCAAATCCCAAAATTTTTTTCAGGAATCCGGAGGTTATTGAGTTTGTAATAAAAAAGTTAAACAGTATCGGAATTGACGATCCAATTTTGTTAATCAGATGAATATGTGCTATCAGCCTGGTTCTGAGAGGAACTTTATTTTCATCATAATAGTGCTGGAGAGCTTCGGCTTTCAGCTTTGTCATATCAATACTCGACGGACAATCAGATTTGCAACCTTTGCAGGAAAGACACAGATCGAGCACCTTGATAATCTCTTTATGTGTAAAAGGATTTTCCCTTTTCGAATGAGTTATAAATTCTCTGAGAGTATTAGCTCTTGCACGAGTACTGTTGTTTTCGTCTCTTGTTGCCTGATAGCTTGGGCACATTAACCCGCCAAAAATCTCCGGCTTCAGGCAATCCCCTGACCCATTGCATTTCTCAACTGCTCTGAGATATCCTTTATCATCAGAGAAGTCGAACAGCGTCTCTATTTTCTTAGTTGCCTGATCAGGTTCATACCTCAGGCTCGTATTTATTTTCGGGGGCTCGGTTATCTTTCCCTGATTAAAAATCCTTTCAGGATCCCAAACAAGTTTCATTTCCCGGAAAATCTGCCAATTTCTTTCCCCAACAATTAATGAAATAAATTCGCTGCGCAATCTTCCATCTCCATGCTCTCCACTAAGAGAACCATTATATTTTTTTACCAGTTTTGCTGTTTCCAGACCTATAGTGCGGAATAATTCAATATCCTTCGGCTTTTTCAGGTTTAATACAGGGCGCAGGTGCAGCTCTCCGGTATCAATGTGAGCATAGTAAACACACTCAAGATTCAGTTTTTTTAATAATTTATTGAAATCGGCAATATAATCGGGAAGCTGTTCTGGAACAACTGCAGTATCTTCAACAACCGGAACGGGTTTGGCATCTCCAGGGATATTCGACAGCAGCCCGAGTCCGGCTCTCCGCACATCCCACACTTTGTTAATATCATCACCAAAAAGAACCGGAAAATTATAGCCAAAATCTTTTTCGCGCATCTCCTTTTCTATAGCTGAAGAGATGGATAGTATCTCATCTTTAGAGTTACGCGAAAATTCAATAAGAAGCATCGCACCCGGATCACCATCAATAAAAAACCTCTTTTTTCGCAGGGCAATATTCGATTTTGTCTGCTCCATTATCATCCTGTCAATCAATTCAATGGAATCAGGATTATATTTCAGTGCTATCAGATTGCCTTTCAATGCCTCCTCAACTGAATTACAATGCATGCAAACCAATCCCTTCACAGGAGGAGGGAGGGGCACCAGGTTGAGTTTTATCTCTGTAATCAAACCAAGTGTTCCCTCAGAACCTGCAATAAGTTTTGAGAAGTTAAATTTTTCATTGCTCTCTGAGAAAGGTTCTGTGTCAAGCAAAATATCAAGAGCATAACCGGTATTTCTGCGTTTGAGTTCAGGATTTGGAAACTCAGCTCTTATTATTTTTTGATTCTCTTTATCCGATAGAATCTCATTAATATTCTGATAAATTTCTCCTTCAAGAGATTCTAACTTGCACTTTTTATAAAACTCCTCTTTTGAAAGTGCTTTAAGCTCCACCTCCTTTGCATCGCTCAAAATCATCTTTACGGAAAGAAGATGGTCTCTTGTGCTGCCATAAATCAGCGAATGCGCACCACAGGAGTTATTTCCGACCATCCCGCCAACCATACAACGGTTTGATGTTGAAGTCTCAGGCCCGAAAAAGAGTCCGGTTGGTTTGAGCATCAGGTTTAACTCATCAGGAATAACTCCAGGCTGTACTCTTGCCCATTGTTCCTCTTTATTTATCTCCAGGATTTTTGTAAAATACTTTGAAAAATCAACGATAACTCCTTCGCCTACAACCTGTCCTGCAAGGGAAGTGCCGGCAGTTCGGGGAATCAGCGATGTATTATGTTTTTTTGCAAAAGAGATCAGGAGTTTCAGGTCATAAACAGTTTTCGGACGTGTGACAGCATGAGGTATCTGGCGGTATGCTGATGCATCAGTGGCATATTGCACTTTTGTATAATGATCGGTGTAGATGTTGCCCTCAAAGAAAGGCTTAACCTCAGCAATAATATCTTCCGAAATTGTTTTATATTTTTGCACGGGATAAAATTATAATAAAATG
>JAOZOC010000064.1 GCA_029933495.1 Bacteroidales bacterium | reverse complement strand
TCTCCACCTTCCTTCATAATTGCTAACATTGTCAATGTGGCTTCGTGGATTTCGGCTCCATCGAAAACGCCACAGCCCGATAATACTACTGCAAATTTTTTCATTTGTTTATAGTTTTGTATTCAAATATTTAAATTGTCTTATGTTTCCTTCCCTTAAAACCTGCAAAGTTGCCTTCACACAGGCCAAATGAAACCTTACAGGTTAATCTGTTGCTGAAATTGCACTGCGAATTTAACAAAATTTCCTTTGCTCAAAACCATTATCTTTGCAAAAATTTAAATAGAATGAAAACTAAGAAAGAAATTGTTGATAACTGGCTGCCTCGATATACCGGCACTCAGCTTGAGGATTTTGGAGAGTATATTTTACTGACAAATTTTCACAGCTATCTCGAAATGTTTGCACGCTGGAACAATGTTCCAATTAATGGTTTGGACAGAGCGATGCCAAGTGCAACAGTAGGTGACATAACTATGATTAACTTCAATATGGGAAGTGCCAATGCTGCCACTATTATGGACCTGCTAAGTGCTATTCATCCCAAAGCCTGTCTTTTTCTTGGGAAGTGCGGAGGCCTTAAGAAGAAGAACAATCTTGGAGATTTGATACTGCCAATTGCAGCAATAAGGGGTGAGGGTACATCAACCGATTATTTTCCTCCGGAGGTACCTGCACTACCGGCATTTAGTATGCAAAAAGCAATATCAACAACGATTAGAGATTACGGAAAAGATTACTGGACAGGAACTGTTTACACTACAAATCGCAGGGTGTGGGAGCATGATAATAAATTTAAGAAATACCTGAGGAAAACAAGAAGTATGGCCATCGACCTTGAAACTGCAACTCTCTTTACAGTTGGGTTTGCAAATCAGATTCCAACGGGAGCCTTACTTCTGGTTTCAGACCAGCCAATGATTTCTTCCGGGGTTAAGACAGAGGAGAGTGATAAGAAGGTATCTCAAAGATTTGTTGAGGATCATCTTAAAATTGGCATTGATTCATTAAAACAATTAATTAATAACGGGTTAACTGTAAAACATCTTCGGTTCGACCTCTAAAGTTTCATTTATTATATAGTTTTCAAGTGACTTATAACCAGATAATAAGCGATCTAAAAAAAAAGATTTACTACCCGGTATATATGCTAACCGGTGAGGAGTCGTACTATATTGATCAGATATCTGATTTTATTGAGAATAATGTTCTGACTGAAGATGAGAAGGAGTTTAACCAGTCAATTGTTTACGGACGCGATGTGGATGTACCGACAATAGTTAGCTATGCCAAGCGCTTTCCTATGATGGCAAATTATCAGGTCGTTATTGTCAAGGAGGCTCAGGACCTTGATAAGCCAAAGCCTAAAATAGAAGAGCTGGTTTCCTATATTGAAAATCCTCTGCCTTCTACAATTCTTGTTATTAACTACAAGTATAAAAAGCTGGATGGAAGGAAAAAGCTTGCCAAGCTGATTGCTAAAAAGGGTGTTCTGTATGAATCGAAAAAGCTTTATCAGAACCAGGTTCAATCCTGGATAACAAAATATATAGAGGATAAAGGCCTTTCCATAACACCAAAAGCAGGCGCTCTACTGTCAGAATATCTCGGAAATAATCTGGGAAAAATAGTAAATGAAATAGGTAAGCTTACAATTAATCTTCCCGAAGGAAGAGAAATAGATGATGTTCTGATAGAGAAGAATATAGGTATCAGTAAAGATTTTAATATTTTTGAATTACAGGATGCCTTAGCAAGGAAAGATGTTTTAAAAGCAAATCAGATAGCTAATTATTTCACAGCTAACCCGAAGGAAAATCCTTTAATCAAAACAATTATCCTTTTGTATGGTTATTTCTCAAATATTCTTTTTTATCACAGGTTAAAAGATAAATCAAGAAATAATGTTTCTGCAAAAGTTGGTGTACATCCTTTTTTTGTTAAAGACCTGGAAGCTGCTGCAAGGAGTTACAACATAGCCAAGGTTGTAAAGATAATTTCTTATTTACGTGAATACGATTTGAAGTCAAAAGGTGTCGATAATATTTCAACTACTGAAGGTGAGCTGCTTAAAGAACTGATGTATAAAATACTTCATTGATATAAATGTTGTAATATTGTAACGTTGCAAAAATTATAATTGAATACAAACGAAATTACCCTGATTAATATGAAAACACTTTCGGGATTTATTTATAGCAATTTAATGGGCTGGAAAATAGGAAATAAGTTTCCGGATATTAAAAAGTCGGTTGCAATTTTTGCGCCACATACCAGCAATTGGGATTCTTTTTTAGGAAAGCTATACGTAAATGAAATTGGGTTAAAATATAATGTGCTTGCTAAAAAGGAATTATTTGTTTTCCCTCTTAACATTCTTTTCAGAGCTGTAAGAGCTATTCCTATTGATAGAAAAAAGGGCAATACAAGTTATGTTGATCAGATTGCAACATTTATATCACAAAAAGAAGAGATTCATATTTTGCTTGCTCCTGAAGGTACCAGAACAAAGGTAACCCGCTGGAAAAAAGGGTTTTATCATATTGCAAAAGCAGCTAATGTACCAATAGTTGTTATATCTCTCGATTACAGGAAAAAGGAAATAGGAGTAGCCGGGGTAATCACCGACCTGAACGATGTTAAACAGGTTATGAAGCAGGTTAACGAGATGTATAAGGATGTTACTGCCGAACATCCTGAGAAGTTTTCATTGAATACTGAGCCTTAGGCAATGAATAAAAATATTACTTAAAAAGCCCTTCAATATCAGAACTATATTTCTCAAAAATATACTTCCTTCTGAGTTTTAGATTTGCGGTCAGTTCACGGGTTTCAATGGTCCACTCTTTGTCGAGGAGCTTGTATTTTTTTATTTGCTCATAACTTCCAAAGCTATTGTTGTATTTGGCAACCTCTTTTCTGAACCTGTTAATAACATCAGGATTATTAACTATTTCTGCATTTGTTGAACACTTGATACCTTTTTTGGCACACCAGGATTTTAAAAAGAGGAAATCGGGAACAATTAGTGCGGCAGCAAATTTTTGATTCTCACCTACAACCAGAAGAGAATCCACAAAAGATGATTCAACAAATTTATTTTCGATATGCTCAGGGCTAATGTATTTACCCATTGCTGTTTTGAAGATAGCTTTTTTTCTCCCGGTAATTTTAATATGTCCTTCAGGCTCAATTCGTCCCTGGTCGCCGGTATGGAACCATCCATCTTTGTCAATGGCTTCTTTAGTCATTTCAGGATCCTTATAGTATCCCTCCATTAGATTAGGCCCTTTGCAAAGAATCTCAGCATCTTCAGCTATTTTAACTTTTACATTTTCTAATGGTTTTCCAACTGTTCCGAATTTCAAACCACCTTTTTCAAGAGAATTAACTGCAATAACAGGCGAAGTCTCTGTCAGACCATAGCCCTCCAAAACAGGAATACGGGCCGCTGTAAAAACACGAGCCAGCCTGGGTTGCAATGCTGCACCCCCTGACACAATTACACGCATTTTACTACCGAGAGCTTCGCGCCATTTGTTAAATATAAGTTTATTGGCAATACTAAGTTGCAGTTCATAAAACCAGCCGTTTTTCCCATCAATTTCATATTTTAGTCCTAAATTCAATGCCCAGAAGAACAATGCTCTTTTCACTCCTTTAAGCTTCATCCCTTTTGCAACAATTTTATCATATACTTTTTCGAGTAGCCTGGGAACCGTGGTCAGCATTTCAGGGCTAATCTCCTTTAAATTGTCTGCAATAGTACCCATGTTCTGTGCATAATAAATGGAGACTCCAAGATACTGATAAACATAAAGGTTTGTTCTTTCATATACATGACTTACAGGTAAGTAGCTTAGACATTTACTTGTGTCGTCAACCGGGAAAATATGATAAAGGTCTAATACCTGACTTATAAAATTATTGTGCGAAAGGGTAACACCTTTTGATGTTCCGGTTGTCCCGGAAGTATAAATGAGTGTGGCGGTATCTTCGGGTTTTATTGTATTTTTTATTTTCTCAAGTTTTGCAGGGTCGGCATTATCTTTTCCAAGCCTGATAAAATCTTCGAGAGGTTTTACAATATCAATTTTTTTGAAGGTGTAAACCTCTTTTATTGAGGTTATTGAGGGTAGAATATTTTCAATTTTCCGCAGCAACTCTTTTCCTTCAACAAACACCATTTTCACTTCTGCATGCTTCAGAATATATTCATAGTCCGATTCGCTGATAGTGGGATAGATAGGAACGTGTACTGCACCAATCTGAGCAATACCCATATCAAGAAAATTCCATTCCGGCCGGTTTGTTGTTATTGTGGCAATTTTATCACCCTTTTCAATTCCATATTTGAGGAGGGCATAACTAATATTATCTGCTGTTTCAATATAATCATCAATTGAATATTTAACCCATTTTCCGTCAACCTTACCTGCCAGTACATCATTTTTTTTTCTGAATTGGGCTTTATATTTCGGCAATAAATCAAAAGTACGTGTAATATTCATAATTATCTTCTTCGTAAATACTTTCTTAGAAGCGGCAAAAATAAGATAATTTTGGTAACACTGATTCATATCCTGATTTGTCCTTTAATGAGCAGGCTGCAAAACTACTGCTTTTCTTTTGGGGAGCATTTTTATATTATTATAAAAATTTGTAGCTTTGTGAACTGATATCGGCCATATAACAGTTATGAAAGAATATTTACACATTTTGACAGCATTGTTAATATTAATAATTCTGCCTGGCAAAGCAAGTGCACAAATCTTTGATTCAATTTCATTTGAGACACCAACATCTAAAATCATTATTGACTCTGTAGGAAATAATATTTGGGAGATTGGTACTCCGGGTAAAGATTTTTTTAACTCTGCTCATTCAGGGACTAAAGCAATTCTTACCGATTCGTTAAGCAGTTTTCCGCCGAATGATACTTCTGTTTTTATTTATGTTATAAGAAATCCGTACACTTCAACCTGCTATACAAGTATGGAGTTCTGGCATAAATACGATATGGATACTTTAAATGATATTGGTATAATTGACGCATCTTATGACGGGGGCAATTCGTGGATAGTTGTTAATGACACAAACAATATTATGCCTTGGGACTCCGAATTTTGGTGGGATTATGATTATCATAAATCAAACGGTAATACTTCTGTTCATCTACTGACTATTACCGGTAAATCAGATGGCTGGATACAATCAAGATTTAACTGGCAGTGGTGGCTTCCTGTAAAATCCGATACTATTATTTATCCGCCTGACAGTCTTATGATCCGGTTTACTTTCATTTCGGATTCG
This sequence comes from Bacteroidales bacterium, assembly GCA_029933495.1. Classification (GTDB taxonomy): domain Bacteria; phylum Bacteroidota; class Bacteroidia; order Bacteroidales; family JAADJA01; genus JAADJA01. The sequence continues at coordinate 5,443 of JAOZOC010000064.1, read as the reverse complement.
GTGGAAACAAACAGGGAAGGGTGGATGATTGATGATATTGTAACTTTGTCAGCACCCTGGCAGAATTGCACTGCAATTGATGAAAACAGTGCAGATATTAATATTTCTGTTATTCCTAATCCGTTTTCATTGCAAACAACAATAAGAACAGAATATCATTTAAAAAATTCGACAATAACAATTTATAACTCATTTGGACAAAAAGCCTGGCAAATTGATAATATTTCAGGGCAATCGGTTACTGTCTTGCGAAATGGTTTACCATCCGGACTTTATTATCTCCAGTTATCAGAAAAAGGTAAACTCTTAGCAACGAAGAAAATAATAATTACCGACTGAAAAAAACGGTAAGGTTTAATAGAAGGTGATTTTTATATTGAGTGGATAAGTTCAAAGGTCACTACAAAAGTTGTTCCCTGCCCCGCCCTGCTTACACATTCAATTGTTCCGTGCATAGCTTCCACATATTTTTTCACGATTGATAACCCTGTTTTATCTTTTTGTCTTCCATGAATCTGAGGCTTATCGAACAGGGTTTGAAGTGCTTCCTGACTGATGCCGGGGCCTTCATCGCTTATTTCTACTCTCGCTTCTTCTCCTGACCGGAACAGGTCAATAGTAATTTTTGAATTAGGAGGCGAGAATTTAACGGCATTAGAAACGATATTGTCGAAAACAAGAAAAATAAAATTGTGGTCAACTTCCACAAACAGATCGTCAGTCTTTAGCTCCAGAGTCAGTTTTTTGATCTTTAAGGCATATTTAAAACTCTTTTCGACCTGCATTAATATTTCTGCCAAATTTACCCTTTCCGGTTTCAGGTTACTGCGTTGCAATTGAATTGTGTCAATGTCAAGAGTTTGATTTATCATACTGTTCATTCGTCTGAGACTGTTGCTTATCAGCCGGACATACTCTTTCTGATCGTCTGTCAGATTATCGGAGTAGTTTTCTAAAAGATCAATTACACTAAGACCACTGGTAAGAGGATTTCGTAATCCATGTGAAACAATGCTGATTAGTTGGTTGTTCTCTACATTTAGCTTAGTAAGTTTACTATTTGTATTTTCAAGCTCTGCTTTCTGTTTCAGAATATTCTTGTGCTGATTTTCAATCTCTTTTTTTTGTTTTTGAATTTTCAGATAACTCTTTGCAAGCTTACTCTCCAGCTTGTTCATCTCCCGGATTCTCTTAATTACATTTCGCAGAATACCTTTAGTAACTTCAGCCTTTTCAGCCATTAATCTGTAAAAGTTTTCCTGGTTTAGCCGGTATAAAACAGATGGTTCATCAGCTGTAACCGATGCCGACCTCGCTTCTTTATCAAACAGAGCAAACTCTCCGAAGACCTGTCCGGAGTATAATCTGGAAAGAACATGCCCACTATCATGGACTCTTACACTACCGCTTTTTATGATGTACATTGCATCTCCCTCTTCACCTTTTTTAAAGATATTCTGACCCTGCTTAATATTAACCTCTTCTAATTCCATCGCAATTTCGAACAATACAAAATCTTCTGTCTCAGAAAAAATCTCTGTTTGTTTAAGGATATTAATCCTCACATTATGAATAGAGTAATCGGTTTTAGATTCCATATTGCGGATTTGAGATGATTCATCTGCTTATAATTATTAACGACAAAGATTGGAAATCATTACATACAAATTGAAGAAAAAATGTTAAATTTATTTAAAACTGACTCAGCCCGGAAATAATAACTCATACCGCTTACTTAAAATATTTAATAAACCCCTTTGAATTATTTAGACACAAAAAAGTTGTGTCCCTGAGTTTTCTTTTTAATTTAGCAGAAAATAATTAGCAAATTTATGAAAATTCAAAGATTTATAATTCCGGTTTTAATGCTTGTTTTTATGACTTGCATCATTTTTAATTTAAAAGCTCAGAAAAATGATTATTTGCCTGGGAATACAAAACTTTCATTCAATGGTAAATTTATTAATAGTCATGTTAATAACGAGTTTAATGTTGTTTCAGAAAATGGCATATTTAAAGCAAAATATGAGACAGGAAGAGTGACGGACGAAATGCGGGAGATAAAGAATTTTCAACTATTTGAAAATGAGACTTTATCATTCAGTTTAGATTATTTACCCGGCTCAGACATATACATTTCAAATTCTGGGTACGTTGCAGTTATGGATATGAAGTTTCATTTTAAGCAAGAGCTGACTGTCCACATTTACAATTCTTATGGTGAGTTTGTATTATCTAAAACTTTCCGTTATGCCTCATTATTCGGCTTTTCTCCAAAAGGAAAACAATTTGTTGTTGGAACCGACAAATTTCTGAATATAATATCTCTTAATGGCCAAAAGGATTACAGGTTAGAAAGTTGCAGTAAGTTTGCCTTTTCCCCGGATGAAGAATATCTGGCTACAGCAAAAGAAGGACAGCTAAATATTTATCATAATTTTAAATTAACAGGCACTTTGAATACAGGGCTGTTTTATCCACGTGGAATAGCAATATCAGCCGGGAATGATTTTGTTTCGGTAATTGGAAAAAAGATACTTAAAACATACTCTGTTAAAAACAACAAAGAGATTTTCAGCAAACACCTGCCAGACAACTTTTCTTTTAGGGATATTCGAACTGAAAACAACCTGATACTTTCTGGTGTTCATTATCGGAATAACGGCATTTCAAAAGGTATTTTAAATGTGTATGATTTTCAAGGAGGTCAAATAGCAGAAGAAGAGCATGCAGCAAAAACCTTTAGTACCTTTGAGAACAAGTCTGTAAAAACAAAATCGAATGGTGACTACGAAAGTATTCCCTGGCCATTTGTTCCTTTTGATGAAGTTCACACAGTGTGGAACCATTATGAGCAACATATGGGTAATGGCTCAGGCGATTGGTCGTACCTGCACCAGGGTCTTGACATTATAACACCGGTTAATGAGCCGGCTTATGCTGTTCAGGAAGGATGGGTAAAGCTTGTTTTAACACTTGGCGGTGATATTTACTGGCGGGTTGCTATCAGTCCTGAGCAGGTATCTGGTTATTCTGACGGATGGCTGTATGCACATTTGGTAGAAAGCAGCATTCAGGTTGATGTGGGTGATTATGTGCAGTTACATGATTATCTTGGCGACATTATTCACTGGTCTGCCGATTGGGGACATATCCATTTTGTTGAAATTCACGACCAGGGGACAATATGGTATTATGATGATGATGAATGGGGAATTAATTTTAACCCACTATTAGCTTTAGATCCTATTACTGATAATGTTGCACCTGTTATCGAAGATTTTTCTGCTAACTCAAAATTCGGATTTTGTATAAATGAAACCAGCACTTATCTGACCCCGGATAGCTTGTACGGAGACATTGATATTATTGCAAAAATTAGCGATTATCATGGAGACTCACCCTGGGAACAACCTGCATATAGAACCTACTATTGGATAAAAGATATCTCTCAGAATAGTATCATTTTCCCTAAAACACTCGGACAAATTCTTAATCACCAATACAGTTTTTATTCCGGAGGCAATTATGAACCATATGCAACGGTGATGTACAAAAAGGATTATAACCATCCCTCTCCACCCTGGATGAATCAACAACGCGACTATTACCAGATTTTAACAAATAACAACGGGGATTCCCTGATCGATCCTTCTGAAGCTCAACTGGCATTTCCTACTGCTGATTATCCCGATGGCAATTACAGGATATTTATAGAAGCCTGGGATGAATTTGGTAATTCGGTTCTCGACAGTACGGATGTGATATTTGATAATTATCTGACAGGTATTGATAACCAAAATCCTTTTTCTAAAAATATAGAAACGACCTGTTTTCCTAATCCGGCAAGCGGAATATGTACTATTGCATATACAATTCCGCAAGAATATGAGGGATATGTTAGTATAACTCTGCTTGATTCAAAAATGTCAACAGTTAAGATTCTTTCAGAAGGCTATGTTAAAAAAGGCACAAACAAATACTCCTTTAATTCAAATGATTTTTCTCCTGGATTATATTTTTACCAGATAGAGTTGTCTGGGAGAAAACTTGTTGGAAAATTATTGATTTTGTAACTAAATAAAAGTACTGATTGAAAAAAGCCTTTCAGATCATTTAAATCTGAAAGGCTTTTTACTTAAAAATAAAAGGATTAATTCCTGGAATAATCTCCAATAACTTTTGTAAGATTTTCAATTATTCTTTTGTTCACCTTCCGGGGATTCTTTGATTTGAATTCTTTCAGGGCATTCAATGCCAAGGCTCCATACTCAATCAGCCCATCAGGATTTTTGTCATATTCATAGCTTCCGATACACCACTCCAGTCTGGAGCTCAAATCGGAATAATCCCTCAGGTTAAGCTTTTTGAATGTTATCAGCGCATCATTGCAGCTTTTCACAAGTTTTTCATTTACTTTACTCATATCATTTGATTTTTAATGTTTATACCAACTCTGAAAATTTGAGCCCGCGAAAGTAGATTATTTTTTAACAGAACCATCTTAAATTAATGTTAAGATATTGTAATTTAATATTATTGAATAAGACTATAAAAATGGAAATTTGTCGAGCACCTGTATTATTTCTCGTTTTTGCCGTTACTTTTTATTACCTTTGTTTCATAAAATCTATCTTTTATCTATGGACAGTTCCGGCAAGAAATTATGGTATCTTGAGAATTTCAACATTCTGAAAGCATTATCAAAGAAGGAGATGATGAAACTCAATGAGCGGACAAAAATGAGGAATTGTCATAAAAACGAGGCTATTTATCTGCCTTATGAAAAATCAAATACAATATTCTTTTTAAAAGAGGGAAAGGTGAAAATTTCTTCCGTTTCGGAAGACGGGAAGGAGATGATACATGCTATTCTCGGGCAGGGAGAAATTTTCGGGGAGCTTGCCATTACCGACCAGAGTGAGCGAAAACAGATAGCTGAGGCCACCGAAGATGCTCTTGTTTGCAGCATTGATGTGAATGAATTTAGCGAGTTTATGAGAAATAACTCAAGACTGAATCTCAGTATTACAAAAGCGATAGGTTTCAGACTAAGAAAAATTCAGGCACGGTTGGAATCACTTTGGTTTAAAAGTGCACCCGAGCGTATTCGCAGTTTTATAAAAGACCTTGCAGATGAACACGGCAGGGATGTTGGTGACGAGAAATCGGTAAACCTGAACCTCACACATCAGGAAATCGCAAGCCTGACTGCAACAACCCGCCAAACCGTAACCTCCACACTGAATGACCTTGAAAAAAATGGGATTATCATTTACGACAGGAAAAGGATTTTGATTAAGAAGTATGATGAGTTATAAAGTTTTTCATCCTGTTTTTAGTTGACTTATTAACACCTTTTTCTGTCAACTATTTCAGAACACGACCTTATTTCTTTGATCCTTCGCTCTGCCTGCTCCCTGCTTTTGAGTTCCAAATCATA
>JAOZOC010000554.1 GCA_029933495.1 Bacteroidales bacterium | reverse complement strand
TTCGAGTTTAAGCATAATTCAATCAATCTGTTTTTCTATCTGTAATCATTCGTAGAACTATAAAAAACATTAGTGATACAAATACAAATATCACTGCAACAGGCTGTGCATATTTAAGTCCGAAAGCCCCGAAACGCTCATAAATCATAACAGGCGTAATCATTGGGTGATAGGCCACAATAACAACTGCTCCAAATTCGCTCATACCTCGGGCAAACATCATTATAGCTCCCGACACAATATTACGCGAAGCAAGTGGCAAAGAAATTGTAAAAAAGACTCTTAACGGCGAAGCACCAAGATTTAAAGCCGTCTTTTCCAACCTTACTGGTACTGAAGCAAAGCCATCACGCGCAGCATTTAACAAAAAGGGCACGCTCACAAAAGCCATTGCAATAGAAATTCCAACCGGATTACCCACAAGATCAAGTCCAATTGCTCCGGCAGTTTTCCCAAGAACACTGTTACGTGAAATTACTCCAAGAATAGCTATTCCGGCAGCAGTATGAGGAATAACAACAGGGAGATCAATAATTCCAGACACCAGCCTTTTGCCCGAAAAATCCTTCCGTGCGAGAATGTAAGCCAATGGAATGCCAGCAATGGAAAATATAAGAGTAGCTAAAAATGCAGTAGTCAAAGTAAGTAAAATACTGTTTTGCACTTCCTTGTCTGCCACTGTTTCCGTCAACTGTGATACAGATGATGAAAACATCAGCCCAAACATTGGGGCAATAATGAACAGAAGTGCGATTCCGCTCAGAAATATAAGTACAAGCTGAAATTTACTTTGTTTTCGCATTATTTTTTAGTTGTAAATAACACAGGGTCAACAGTAACCATAAAATAGGCCCAACTATTAAAATAACTATTGTTTCCTCCTTTTATCACTTCCATACTTTCAGTTGCAAATAAAAATGAGTATCCACCTTCAAGTTTAAGATATTTTAAAATCCGGGTTTTAAACTTCAGGTCTATCTCATTTCCAAGATTTTTATCTATAATCTTTCCATTATCTATAAAATCGCCATAGAGTCTAAAAAAGTGATAATCGGCAAAAATATCAACATTTTTTGATACAATGAATTTTAGTTTCAAATAGGGATTCACCAATCCTGCCCGTTTTGTGGTTGAGGGAACTGAAAAATAGTCCATTGTACCGTTAAATTTATGTCTTCCTCCGATTAAAATATTAAATGCATGATCCGTTTTATTGAGACTATCTGTAGCATTATTACCGCTAAAAAACTCCATACCACCAAGTAATCTGAACTTTTTAGAAAGTTTTATACCAAGATTAATATTTTGATAGAAAGCCGACACATCCTGACCTGTTTGCAGTTCCCCCCCCTGATAGAAACCTCGAAGAGTAACATCCCATTTCTCTGCAAAATATTTTAGAATCAGTCCCCCGGTATATCTTAAGTAAATTGTGTTTTTTGTTTCCACTTTCTGATATCCGTCTGCTATCGCCTGAAATGCAATATCAAGCTTCCCAACTTTTTTATTCAACCAAAGAAAATTCAGAGTTTTATAATTAAAAATTAAATCTGAGTAGTCTGTTCCAAATTTATTAACTGAGGCCTGGTTGTATGCTGCTCCAAAATCCACTATCCAGCCACTATTCCTGTATTTGAGCAAAACAAGATCATGAGATGCACCTATCTGGTTCCAGTTAACTTTTGAAATTAGTCTGTAATTATCATATCCTATTGATTGTCTTCCAAATCTTATTGAAAATTTCTTTGTTGCAGCAATCTCAACCCAACCTTCATATAATCCTACTGATGCCAGATCTTTTTTTAAAGGCTGGTCACCCCACACTCTGAAATCGTAGAAGGATATCGCCGATTTGATAATCCCTTTGGTAAATTTCATATTAAGTCTTGTCCTCTGGGTTATAAATCCGGCATACTCAACCAATGAATCACGTAACGTGCTGTATCCGTTACGATATTCGGCACGTGGACGGATAACTCCCTGAATTTCAAATTGGGAATAACTGTTAATGCTAACTATCAACCCTAAAAGAATAAATAATTTTTTCATAATTTGATTTTTATATGTCATTCTTCATAATGTCCAGAGTGTCCACGCTCGGTAATAATTATAATTATGTAAACGACTTACTTATCCCCGCCTTTCATAGCAAACTTCTTCAACTCCTTCGGAATTTTATCATAACTTGATGTGGGCATTGGTACAGCAGATGGCTGGCCGTTCTTTTCCATTATCTTCCTACCTTTTTCTTTATCAAGCAGAAACTCCACGAACTTCATAGCTGCTTTTTTATTCGGAGCATTTTTTAGAACTGTTATCCCGTAAACCATTGGTTCGCCTTTTTTTGTAATGAATTCTCCCGGCTTTTTACCGGAAATGTCAACGGTTACAGAGTGATACAATTCAGCGAATTCCGGGTTTTTCAGATTTATCTCATCAGGCAAAACAAGATATTTCAGGTTGTGCTGCTGAGCAACCGACCTGTAGAGGAAAATATAGTCAATATTATGCGATTCAAGCAAAGCCAGCAGGTCGGTCTCCTTTGGTCTTATATATTGATTGTTCTTTTGAAGTAACACTTTAGATAAATCAGGTTTATTGTAGTATTTATCAGACAGTTTAATAGCTAATACGGCTCTGTATCCACATGGATCGGCATTGGGGTCGGAGCGTCCGTAAGCCACCTCCTTATTTAATAAAATGCCAGGCCAGTTATCTTTATTTATTTCACCCGAGTATTTTGATTCTTCCGTAAAGACAAGAGCCATTTCATTAGTAGCAAACTTA
>JAOZOC010000553.1 GCA_029933495.1 Bacteroidales bacterium | reverse complement strand
GGCTCTGTCTCAATGGGCATAGCAGGTTCAATTGTGAATGAGGACTTCTTTCAGGAGTATCTCGGAATGAGAAACGAGTATGTGGATATGACCGAATTCCTCAGACGGATGGAACAGGAAATCTATGACAGAGAGGAATATGAGAAGGCACTGGTCTGGGTGAACAATAATTGCAGCGAAGGTATTGATTACAACAATATTCCCAAAACAAGAGGTCAGAAAGACGCAGAATGGGAAAAGGTAGTTAAAATGGCTCTGATAGCACGCGATTTAATGGCAGGAAATCATAAACTGATTGAGATGGGATATCGCGAGGAGGGTCTTGGCCGAAATGCCATACTTGCCGGTTTCCAGGGGCAAAGGCAATGGACAGACTTCCAGCCGAACGGTGATTTTCTTGAGGCCATACTCAATTCTTCATTCGACTGGAATGGGAAACGGCAGCCATACCTTGTTGCCACCGAGAACGATTCATTGAACGGAGTAGCAATGCTGTTCGGTTATCTCCTGACCAATACGGCCCAGATGTTTTCGGATATTCGTACATACTGGAGTCCCGAAGCAATAAAGAATGCCTGTGGATATGATGTTGAAGGAGCAGCAGAGAACGGACTGATACATCTGATAAACTCAGGTGCATCCGCACTGGATTTTACCGGACAGCAAACCATTAACGGTAAACCTGCTGTGAAGCCGTTCTGGGAGATAACAGACAATGAGGTGAATGAGTGTCTGAAAGCTACAAGCTGGTGTCCCGCAATAAGCGAGTATTTCCGGGGTGGAGGATTTTCATCTGAATTTTTGACAAAAGGTGGGATGCCAATTACCATTTCAAGGATTAATCTGATAAAAGGAATTGGCCCGGTATTGCAACTTGCAGAAGGTTATACTGCAAGCCTGCCCGAGGAGGTAAACAGTGCACTGACTCAAAGGACAAACCCGAGCTGGCCTACAACCTGGTTTGTACCGCGACTGACAGGTAATGGAGCCTTTAAGAATGTATATTCCGTAATGGCAAACTGGGGTGCGAATCATTGTGCAAGCAGTTACGGACATATTGGTGCTAACTTGATAACGCTGGCGTCAATGCTCCGGATTCCTGTGAATATGCACAATGTTGATGAAGATATAATTTTCAGGCCGTCAGCCTGGAGTATGCACGGAATGGATAAAGAGGGCGCCGATTACCGGGCCTGCGCCAATTACGGACCTTTGTATAAATAAGGATTTATTGAAAAGTGAAATTTTGTAAAGCAGTTAACCAAAAACAATGAAGATGAACAAACCGATTAACGCGTTACTACTTATTTTTTGTTTGACATTAATAAACAATTCCTGCAAAGTTGAAAAAAAGCAAAATCCCAACATAATCTACATCCTTGCAGATGATCTTGGTTACGGCGACATTTCTACATTAAACAGGGATTCAAAAATACACACAGTTGCCATTGATAAACTCGCGGATGAGGGAATGGTTTTTACCGATGCGCATTCAAATTCGGCAGTTTGCACACCAACCCGCTACGGTATTCTTACAGGACGGTATGCCTGGCGGAGCCGTTTAAAATATGGTGTGTTGTGGAGTTACAGTGAACCCCTTATTGATTCTGCCCGGTTAACAGTTCCGAAACTCCTTAAATCTCAGGGGTACAGCACTGCCTGCATAGGTAAATGGCATCTCGGCTTAGACTGGACAAAGGATTCATCCGGTAAAATTGATTATTCAATGAGATTTAAAAACGGCCCCAATACTGCCGGATTTGACTATTTCTTTGGAATCACAGCTTCACTCGACATTCCGCCATACGTCTATATTAAAAACGACAGAATTACACAATTACCTGTTGATACTCTTCCGGCAAAGTCCGGCAAGTCATTTTGGCGAAAAGGGCCTGTTGCTCCTGATTTCAAGATGGAAGAGGTGCTGCCAAACCTTACACGAAAAGCAGTTGATTATATTGCAAGACAGTCGAAAAAGGAGAATCCATTTTTTCTGTATTTTGCATTGACTGCGCCACATACACCTATTTTGCCTTCGAAAGAATTCAGGGGTAAAAGTCATACAAATGAATATGGTGATTTTGTCTTGATGGTTGATGATGTTGTGCGTCAGATTGAGGAGGCGGTTTCTTCGGCAGGAATCGAAGATAATACAATTATATTTTTCACAAGTGATAACGGCTGTTCACCGATGGCTGATTTCAGGGAGCTTGATAGTCTGGGGCATCACCCCTCTTATGTTTTTAGAGGTTCTAAAGCCGATATTTTTGAAGGAGGCCACCGCATTCCGTTTATTGTGAAATGGCCGGGGAAAGTTAGGGGCGATTCGGAGTATCACAATACCGTTTGTCTTACCGATCTGCTTTCCACCTGCGCAGCAATCACAGGCGGCTCTGTACCGGATAATGCAGGCGAGGACAGCTACAACCTTCTCCCGGTTCTTTTGTCTGAAATTGGTGATAAGCCTGTTAGGGAAGCAACTGTACATCATTCAATAAACGGCTCATTTTCAATAAGGCAGGGAAAGTGGAAGCTTAATTTTTGTCCCGGATCAGGTGGCTGGAGCTATCCGAGGCCAAAAGCGGCGAAGGAGCTGGGACTGTATCCCATTCAATTGTACAATGTGTTAACCGACAGTGCCGAGACGGTCAATCTTGCTAATCAAAATCCTGAAATGGTTGAAAGGTTGACAAAGTTGATGGAAAAATACATTAGTGACGGAAGAAGTACCCCCGGACTAAGCTGTTAAAAATATACCCAATTTAATAAAAAAGCTCCCCCAGTTTTTTTAT
>JAOZOC010000552.1 GCA_029933495.1 Bacteroidales bacterium | reverse complement strand
ATTATTTCAAAACAGAAGGTGACGATGAAGCACTTTTGAACTCCTGTATCAATAACAATTACAGCGCTACTATTGTCAACTTTAACACATCAAACAGGAATCACGACTATACAAGTGTAATGCTTTACGGATGTGAAAGTCAGAAATGGAATGTGGGTGAAATTGTTATTGTGGAGGAGAATTATCAGGATATGAACTTGCAAATAGCACCAAATCCTAATAAAGGGCTCTTTTCCTGTTCATTTCGCATTCCGGAAGCAACTAAAGCGGTTGTAACTATTTACAATATGTCAGGTGCAATTGTTTTCAAAAAAACATATCATAATGTTACAATGGTAAATGACAATTATAATCTTAGCAATCTGCAAAAGGGCACATATATCTTAAGTATTAATGCCGGCAAGCACAAAGAACGAAAGGAGTTTGGTGCAGTAAACAGTACTGCTTCAAGTGTGACAAACCAACAGTATTTTATATTAGCTCTTGTTATTTTATAAAATAATTGTATCTTTGAGACCTCAAACCCTTATGGAAAACGATGGTAAAATTGAGACTCAAAGGTCGGTATTTTTATTAATTCTTTTTAGCATTTAAACAATTTTTATGGATATGAAAAAGCTCTTATTTACTCTATTATCATTATTTCTTTTTCAGTTTATTTATGCACAACAGGATACTTTGTTGCAGCACTACAGACAGATGGCATTAAACTATCAGCAACGTATCAAGATGGCAGAACATCAGTTAAGCGGTGCCGAGTCAAATGTTGATGCAGCAAGTTCCGGACGTCTTCCTCAACTTGATTTCAACAGCCGGTATCGCTATTTTGGCATTCCTTTAAAACAAGCACCAACTGAAGTAGGAATTCCAGGCGAAGAATTGCATAATTTTTACTCTCTGAATCTTGACTTGTACCAGCCTGTATTAACCGGCGGTTATTTAAAGAACACGCAAAAGGCAGCAGAATTTGAGGTTGAGATGATGAAAAGCCTTGTTGGTATGAGCAAACAGGATATTATGCTCAATTCTGATATGGTTTACTGGAGGGCTGTATCAAAAAAAGAGACTTACAGGCTCCAGCAAAAATATATGGAAACCATAGGTAAGTTTCTCAAGGTTATCCAGGACCGCGTTGATGAGGAGATTGTTGGCAGGAATGAACTTTTTCAGGCTAAGGTGAGATATAACGATGCTGAATACCGGGTCATAATGAGCGAGAAAGATTATAACGTAAGTGTGATGGATTTGAACAGGTTGATAGGCTTGCCGGTGGGTACATCAACCAATGTTACCGATTCTTTAACTGTAATTAACTGGGTAAAAACCAATGACACAATAACAAAAACAGCATTGGAACAGCGACCTGAAATAAATTACATCAGAAATCAAATCTCAAAAAAAGAGATTGAGGAGAAGGTCGTTGGTTCACAATATAATCCCCAACTTGGCATTGTTGCAGGTGGAAAATGGGGTTCACCCAGTCCGGGATTACAAATAGAACCAGGATTTAATTACTATTTGAAAGCTCAGTTAACTGTTCCGATTTTCCATTGGAATAAAAAACATGAGGAGGTCTTTTCAATAAGGCAACAAACAGAAATTGCCAGACTTCAAATGCAGGAAACTGAAGACCAGGTAAGGTTAGAGGTTGAAAGCAGCTATTACAAACTGGAAAAATCGCAGGAGCAATTTGATTTCGCAGGAGGTTCTTTGGAAAATGCAGCCCAAAATGTTTCAGTAATACTCGACAGGTACAACGAAGGCCTGTCTTCTGTTCTTGAGGTACTCGATGCTCAGCTTGACTGGCAAAAAACCTATATGAATTATATAGTTTCAAAATACCAGTTAAATGTTGCTTACTCACAATATTTATATTCCATAGGAGAATACAGTCGAATGACAAGTAACTAATTATCTTTAAATAAATAATCCTAAAAAATAATAAAAATGAAAAAGTTAACTTATTTTACTACCATTGTAGTTTTTTCACTATTCATTGCCGGATGCAGTTCGAAAGAAGAAGCACATAAAGAGATTATTCGTCCTGTCAAATCTATGTTGGTCGGTAGTGCCGTTGACCTTGCAGGTCAGGGTTTCCCGGCAATCACAAAGGCAACACAGGAGTCGGAGCTTTCATTCCGGGTAGGCGGTCCCATAATAAAAATGAATGTTGTTGAAGGTGCTAAAGTAAAAAAAGGAGAGTTAGTAGCTGAAATTGACCCCAGAGATTACATAATAGACGAGCAGTCTGCCCGTGCACGCTATGACCAGGCTAAAGCTGAGGCAGACCGTTATGAACGATTGTGGAAAAAGGGTTCTGTTGCCAAAAATGATTATGAAAGGAAAAAAGCTGCATACCTGATGGCAAAAGCCGAATGGGAAGATGCGGTAAATAATAAGAAAGATACAAAACTGTACGCCCCTTTCACAGGTTATTATGGGAAAAAACTCGTGGATGTCGGTGAAGAGGTTAAAGCCAAAGAACCGATAACTACTTTATCGAACCTTGACATTATAGAAGTTGCAACAACAATACCCGAGCAACTTGCCGTTAAATTCAGATATTTTGAATCGTATGAGGTAATTTTTGATGTTTATCAGGGAAAAGTATTCAAAGCAACATTGAAAGAGATGGGAAAAGTACCCACAGCAGAAGGTTATCCGCTTCGTTTATACCTCGACCACGTAAATAGTCCGAAGAACCCTGACCAGCCAAAGATATCGGCAGGTATGAGTTGCCGGGTGAATATTAAACTTAAAAAAGGTGATACAGGAACCTCGGATATGATAATACCTA
>JAOZOC010000063.1:10215-10827 GCA_029933495.1 Bacteroidales bacterium | reverse complement strand
GATTCCAAATACAGATAGCAAGATTATAGCAATAATAATGTAAATCTGAAAACGAATAATAGATCGGCTTTTAGCTTTCTGCTCATTTATCTCTGATATTTTTTTTAACAGATGTCGAATTCTGATAAAAGCAGTATCTCCCTTGACAATATAATCATATGCACCGTTACGCATTGTGTCAACGGCAATGTTAACATCATCAGAAGCAGTGAGAAAAATAGTTTGCGTGTCTGGCCAGCGTTTCCTGATTTTTTTCAGGATATCCATACCTGTCAGATCCTTTTCCAGAAAGTAGTCAAGCAAGGCAATATCAGGCTTTGTGTTAAGATTCTTTAGCGCCTCAGTCCCCGAAGAAAATGCAATAACATTCTCATAGCCCAGTTTTTCAAGCTCTTTTTTAATAAGATTCAAATATAAAATATCATCCTCTACAACGAAAATGGTCTCACGCTTAGATGATTTCATGTTTTTTCTGTTTTAAAGTTATAACCTACGTTAAACTACTAATTCTTAATTATTCTTTTTACAATCACAGCATTATCCTGGACTACTTTAATGAAATAGATTCCCGCTGTCAGCCCGACAATCGGTATCTCAACCTGCCGGCCTCTG
>JAOZOC010000063.1:0-10205 GCA_029933495.1 Bacteroidales bacterium | reverse complement strand
AAAAATATCATCCTCTACAACGAAAATGGTCTCACGCTTAGATGATTTCATGTGCTTCTATTTTAAGTTTAAAGTATATAAGACTGTCAATTTTTTATTATCCTTTTTACAATCACAGCATTATCCTGGACTACTTTTATGAAATAGATTCCTGCCGTCAGCCCAACAATTGGTATCTCAACCTGCTTGCTCCCGTCAACTATTTCAAGACTCTTACGGATATTACCTAACAAATCAATAATAGTAATTTCGATTTTTGAATTTCCAAAATTACTAAAATTTATTATAATAAAACTATTTGCCGGATTTGGATGAATTTTTATACTAAAATTGTCGGTCGTTTTATAATTGTCAATACTAACAAAAGTTCCGTTTAAAGATGTAACTCCTGTATTTTCAGGATCAAGCCAGGGTTTAAGCTGCGCTGTATCAGCGGTTCCGTTTGATGTCCAGTGGTATGAGAATTTTCCGTAATAATCCGGGTCTTCCTGATTACTACAGGATGCAAGCCCACCCGTCAGTGTTCCTATAACCCTGCCGAGAGAATCGTACAAAGGTGAACCGGAAGAACCTCCTTCGGTCACACCCCAGTTATTTTCTGTTTCTGACCAGTAAACTTTCCAGTGAGATGGAAGTCCGTTACCATTATAGGGAGATGTTTGCAAAGGAGTCGTAAATGCTGATATTTTTTGAATATCTCCCTCAGGATGATGAATTGTTACTCCTTGCGAAACAACAACATTATTGCTGTTCCAGCCATTAAAGTAAAGGTTGTAATCAGCTGGTATATCATCTTGCAATAAAGCAAGATAGAAGTCAGATCCATCAAGCGAATGATTTCCTCCCTGTGCTACCTTTGTAGCTCCCGTAAAAGAGTTCGACCCGGGCTCTACTGTCGGATTTTCACATCCATTTGCAAAATAATTAAAGTAAAAAATCCACTCATCAAGGTCTTCCTGTGTGGCATAATGACCATACTTATAAGCGCAGTGGTCGGCAGTTAGCACATAAGGGGTTTCATCATTCCTTGCATTGTTGAGCAATGAACCAGAGCACCAGTAGGCTGCTCCTCCAACTTTGATCTGAATACGGCAGACACCATGCTTTTCATCCTGCCAGTCATTGCCTTCGGGTGAGCAATTGATATTGACCTCACAAGGGCCGGAACCACCAAAGCCTTTTTCATTGTTGTAAACGCCCCTGTAAGCATATCCAAAGTCTTTAATAGTCATTTCGGGCAATTCATTTACATTTGATGGCGAATTATATTCAAGGATAACTGTATTTCCTAAAATAAGACCTGTGGCAAAATGACCGCTTTCACGATTATTATTTGATGAAAAGGCTCCTAGCAACTGTTTACCTGATTCATCATACAAAAATAATTTACCTCCTTTGGGAAGCATAAAATCATTGAAATACAAACTTATTGCCTCTGCTCCTTCCGAAAAAAGTTTAAGCCTCCAAATCCTGCTGCCATCACTGACATCTTCCCATGTGCCAGAGTTGCTGATATTTAAGCTTGTTGGAAGCAGGACAGCAAATCTATATGAGCCATCCTTATACTGCTTTGCATCCTCTTCTGCCAGCAGATTCAGGTCGGGAGGCGTTATGAAGATTTCCTGAAAAGCTGATGAGACATTTTTAGAAAAACTTAACGGGGTTCCCCCTTCACTTATTTGAGCTGATACAAACTCTGACAAAAGTAAAATAATAAATACCGGAATTATTTTGCTATAATATCTCATATACAGAACCTTACTCAATTACTAATTGATTTGAACATCGTATTGTTTTAAAGTCCAAATATATATAAAAATCTGACTATTTTGGGAAATAGATATTTGATTTATAAACTTTTTTGTTAACATTAAAATATTAAATCTGTTAGATAGCGGGAATTATTATAATTTTGCGTGCAAAATTGAACAGGAGAATTATGATAGATAAACTTGAAGCAATATATAACAGGTGGAAAGAAATAGAAGTAGAGATGAACGATCCGGCTGCAATGGCAGATATGAAGAAGTTCATCAAGCTCAGTAAAAGCTACAAAGAATTGCAGCCGATTATTGAAGCTTATAATGAGTATAAGGTCATCCTTGGAAACATAGACTCAACAAAGGAACTGTTAAAGACAGAAAAAGATGATGAGTTCAGGGAGATGGCAAAAGAAGAGCTTAATGATTTGATTAAACGAAGAGATAACATTGAAGAAGAGATCAGGCTGATGCTTATCCCAAGCGACCCACAGGACAGTAAGAATGCAATAGTTGAAATAAGAGCGGGAACAGGAGGTGATGAAGCGAGTATTTTCGCAGGTGACCTTTATCGCATGTACTCGAAATTTACAGAAACGAAAGGTTGGAAAATTGAACTGGTTGATGTGACCGAAGGTACTGTTGGAGGTTTTAAAGAGGTAATCATTGAAATTAAAGGTGATAATGTTTATGGGCAAATGAAGTATGAGTCAGGTGTACACAGGGTGCAACGCGTACCAAAAACTGAGACACAGGGACGTATTCATACCTCTGCTTCTTCTGTTGTTGTCCTCCCGGAAGCCGATGAATTTGATGTAGAATTAAACCCTGCTGATATTAGAAAAGACCTTTATTGCTCTTCAGGACCTGGAGGTCAATCGGTGAATACAACTTATTCAGCTGTCAGGCTAACTCACGAACCTACAGGCATTGTTGCTACCTGCCAGGACCAAAAATCACAATTGAAGAATTATGATAAAGCTCTGAAAGTGCTGAGAAGCAGGATATATGAGCTCGAATATAAGAAATACCTTGACGAGGTCTCCTCAAAAAGAAAAACAATGGTATCAACCGGCGACCGTTCTGCAAAAATCAGAACATACAACTGGCCGCAGGGTCGCGTAACAGACCATCGCATAGGGTTGACATTGTATAATCTGCAATCAATTATTGATGGAGATATTCAGGAATTAATTGATAAACTTCAATTAGCTGAAAATGCTGAGAGGCTGAAGGAGAGTGTGGTGTAACTAATAATACAACAAGACTTTAGAAACGTTATGACGTTGTATTTGTTATATTTAATCTAAATTAAGAAAGTAATGAATTACAACCATCTGTTTGAACTGATAAAAAGAAAAAAGTCATTCCTTTGCATTGGACTTGATTCTGACATAGAAAAAATTCCTTCTTCTCTTCTGAAGTTTGACGATCCGGTTTTTGAGTTTAATAAAAGTATAATTGATGCAACTGTTGATCTTGCTGTTGCCTACAAACCTAACCTGGCATTTTATGAGAGCAGAGGTGTTGCCGGATGGCTGAGTTTACAAAAAACGATTGATTATCTGAATGGCTTTGGTGATGATGTCTTTACAATAGCCGATGCAAAACGTGGGGATATTGGCAATACATCAAATCAATATGCTAAGGCGTTTTTTGAGATACTTGATTTTGATGCGCTGACAGTCGCTCCATACATGGGGAAAGATTCTGTCTCTCCTTTTCTGAATTTTGAAGACAAATGGGTTGTGCTTCTTGCATTAACCTCCAATGAAGGAGCTTCTGATTTTCAATATTTTAAGAATAGTAATTCAAAAAAACTGTTTCAGGAAGTCCTAACCAAATCACAGGAATGGAGCTCTAAAGAGAATATGATGTACGTTGTAGGTGCGACAAAAGCCGAAGCACTTACTGAAATCAGAAAAATTGTTCCTGATCATTTTTTACTTGTGCCGGGTGTTGGTGCACAGGGTGGCAGCCTTGAAGAGGTTGCAAATTACGGAATGAACGACAAATGCGGCCTGCTTGTCAATTCCTCGCGGGGAATCATTTTTGCATCAGAAAAAGAAGATTTTGCTGAAATAGCAAGAGAAAAATCACTTGAGTTACAAAAACAGATGGAAAAGCTCCTTTCTGAAAATAATCTGGTTTAAGATGGGGAGATCAGCGCAATATTGGATTGAAAAGCTGAAACTTGCAAAGCACCCTGAAGGCGGTTACTTCAGAGAGGTTTATCAGGCGAATGAAATTATAAGTAAGAAATCTCTTCCTGAGCGTTACTCCAGTTTCAGGCCGTTTTCAACATCAATATTTTTTCTTCTGAAAGGTAATGAATTCTCTGCCTTTCATCGCCTTAAATCAGATGAGATTTGGCATTTTTATGATGGTACTCCCCTACTGCTTTATTTAATTGATTCAAAAGGAAAGCTAACAACAATCAGGGTTGGACGCAATCCTGACAGAAGTGAAACTCTGCAGTTTGTAATTCCAAAAGGATTCTGGTTTGCTGCCGAAGTGACTGATAAGAACTCATATTCACTAATCAGCTGCACAGTCTCTCCCGGTTTCGACTTTGAAGATTTTGAACTCGGTAGCAAAAAATATCTAATAGCTAAATACCCTCAACACAAGGTGCTTATTGACAGATTGACTATTCTTGGATAACAGACATTACTATCAACGTCATTGCCTGGCCATTTTCATAATTAGGGTGTAGTTATTAACGTGGCTAGCAGCTCAAATGGTATGACGGAAAAAGCCTCCAGTTAGACTATGGGATTACCAAGCGGAAACCTACACAACTATTGTAGCTATAACCAGGATTGTCACCAATTCGACTAGAGACTTTGCAACCGCTAGTACCAACATTCCAGTTCCCGCCCCTTAAGACGCGTTTCGTACCTGAAGATGGCCCGGTAGGATTATTATTGCCGGATGGAAATGTTATCAAGCTCCACCAGTCGCCGCACCACTCCATAAGATTACCACTCATATCGTGCAAGTTTAACTCGTTATTGGTTTTTGTGCCTACCGGGCGTGTTTGTGAGTTACTATTTATGAAATACCAAGCATAGTTTGCAAGTTCACCTTCAATATTGGTTCCTGCCCACTTATCGCTGTATGTACCTGCAGCTTGTCCGACAGTGGCTCCGCGTGCCGCAACTTCCCATTCGGCTTCTGTGGGTAGCCTGCCTCCGGCCCATAGACAGTATGCGTTGGCACCATACCAGGTTACTTCTATTACCGGACAATCAATTATTGTCGCAAAACTACTTCCTGCAAAATAAAAACTGCTACCATTATGGTCTATAGCGCAATCAATGTCGTCCATTTTAATGTATTGCACATTGCCGTAGACGGGGTCATTATAGATACCACTAGCGTCACAACCAATGTCGTTTAAAAATTCAATGTAGCTGTCGTGGTTTATTTCGTGTTTACTCATTTGAAAACTGCTAATGGTTACGTCCACTCCGTTGAGTTCAAATACACCACCGTCTACCTGTACCATTACCACGCCGGCACTCCCATTTGTGACCGCAATGTAACCGGCTTTTTCTTCAGTGTTATTTCCATAGGTATTTGTAACAGTAAGTGTTACGGTATATGTTCCCACATTATTATAAGTATAAGATGGATTTTGCTCAGTGCTTGTGCCTCCATCACCAAAATTCCAAAACCAACTTATAGGGTTATTAGTGGACTGGTCTGTGAAGTTTATTGTAAAAGGAATATTCCCATTTATTGAATCTTCACTAAAAGCTGCATCGGGGATATTACTATTTCTTAGACAGCGTATTGACAAACCAGTTCTTTTGTCGACGTCGGTCATGAATATGTAAGCGCGGCTATCGCCCAATGCGAATGTAGTGGAATTGTTAGCATTCAATCCCTCCGTAGAAGATAACCAGATTCCAATTTGACCAATGCCATAAAATAGACCACTGAGGTCTCGGTAGCCGCCAGGAAGACCTGAGAATCCATAGTCGTCTGTGCCATTTTCAATACTTTCATTCCATCTAGGATGTTCATCAGTATTACAGTTCCCTCCTAAGGGTGAATTTACCTGTCTGCATGACTTGAGTTCGTTACCATGTGGTGAGCTAGTTCCTCCAATATACTCGGTCAATGCCATCCATTCATCATCTGTTGGTACGGACCATCCTGTCGGACATAGTCCATTGGTGTCAACGGTTACAAACCAGTTATATAATGCACCATAGGAGTCTTTCCAGCTAACATCATTATCATACCATATATAGGCTCCGGTAGTAAGATTCTCCCAGTCACCGGCATCTGTTACATTGGGTATTGGAGTACTGTTGCAGTAGGATGTTGTTTTTAGATTTTCAGCCATCCAGCATTGAATACCAATTTGTACAGTGTTGTACGTGTTGCCGTCAATGTCTGTAATTGTAGGTAATCCTGGGCATGGCGCACCGCTGGCTCCAATTAAAACCGAAATGTAATCAGTTTTTTCTTTAGTACCACTTCCATCGTCATTCGTAGCGATAAGAGTTACTGTATATGTTCCTGGGTAATTATAAGTATATGAAGGGTTTTGCTGGCTACTTGTACCCCCATCACCAAAATCCCAATGCCAGACAGTTGGGTTATTGGTAGATTGATCAGTAAAACTAACGGGTAAAGGTGCTGTGCCACTTTCTGGGCTGGCTGTGAAATCGGCAATTGGGGGATTACCTGCTGGCGAGGCTATGGCTGTGTATTCAGTTGGTGATCCGTTAATGTGTGTTCCGTCAGTTTTTACTACACTTGCAGTCAATTTATTTTCCTCAGGATTTGAGCCCATTGTCCAGTAGGTTTCTGCAAAACCATTTACATTGGTCATGACATCCTGACCGGTTAAACTTCCACTACCTTGTGTTACTTCAAAATGTACCGGAATATTTGAAAAGGTATTACCATAATTATCAATAACTTTTACTTTTATAGGTTCTGGTAACTGTTGGTTTACCTGTGCGGTTTGGTTATTGCCCGAAATCATTTGTATTTCGTCGGGCATATTCCAAATATTCATTTCAAAACCTGGAATGAATTTATTATAATTGGCCAGGGTATAACCAAAAATAGTATTTTCTGCCCCAATATTAGCATTAAGGCCTATATCCATTAAGGCATCAGCATCAAACTCAGGGATCACATAATTAAAAACATATTGCTCCCACAGTTCAGTATTAAAATATGAGCCTTCAACACTATACAGCTTTATGGTAACTGAAGGAATCAATGCAAGCCTTTGCTCCATATTTATAGAGCTATCATATGTTAAGGGATGAAAAAAATTGTTCTGCTCCAATTCCCAAATGTTATCCCATTCACCATTTTCATAAACCATCCCAAGCGAAACAAGGTTTGAGTTGGTATAACCGCCATTTAATTCAAATTGGGCATCAGTATTAAAAATTGGTTCTGCAGTAAGGTCGAGGTTAATGGTAACCCAAACAGGAACAACTCCAATCAGAAAGCCCGTAGTATACTTATATTGAGCCAGGGTCACTTCATCTTCAATTGAACCGGAGTATTGGGCGGTAAACTGTACATCTATGCTCTCTTCAAGCAGGGATTTATCTGCATATAATGCCAGTCTTCTTACTACACCGTTTTTAAATTTAAAATCAAATTCAAATTCAGGGTTAAAAAACAGGTGTCCATCGATTATATATAGACTTATATTACCATTGTTGAAAATCTCAACATCCTCAAAAGAGTACTCAAAACCACTTTCTTTAATGTCGAGATTTACACCATCCCTTAAATAAATTATTTTGCCTTTACTGAAAATCTTGTTTGCCTGTTGCAGGCTGTCTAGGTTAAAAGGAGTACTAAAATCACCTTGAACAAAAACATCTTCCATTGTAGCTTGTGAAGTTTCGAGGGTCAGGATGGGTGGGTTATCTGAGATAGTATTTACTTTTCTCAAATATCCCTCATCGGTTACCCCGAGAATTACATTACCTATAACAATGTCATCTGATTTTCCTTTAACGTTATATTCATATTTATAAATACCCTGGGCTAATTCAAGGCTATCGCTTATTAATGTGTAAACAGTGGTATCAATGATAACCACATTTGTATTAATTCTAACGGGTAAACCCTTTAAACATCTTACAGAATAACCCAGTTGTTTTTCAATATTTCCAAAGCTTACACCTGAACCCGATTGTGTTAATGAATAATAATATGCAAAATCATTATCTTTATAAACAGAAGTCCAAAAAGATGATTCATTATTAAGCATTGAGAAATTACCATTACTATTTCTATATCCGGCCATTAAAGCATCAAATCCTGAATTTCCGCCTAATTTTAAACTATCACCTGCAACTGCGGGTCCGCCGTAAAAATCAATTAATGAATTCCATTCCTCAATTGTAGGCAAATGCCATCCTGCAGGGCAAACACCCTGGATTGACTGTGCCGTGTTGTACTGCATCATTTCATCCCATTGATAAAGACCGCCAAAATCGTCGCAATTATATTCAATATCCCCGTAGCAATATTTTTCAAATTCCTCATTATCCTGCTGCTGATCACTACCAGGTATCATATCACCAAAGTTCATATTTTCAGTCATCCAGCATTGCCGGTCTATTTGTACGGTTTGATAAATCTGCCCGTCACGTTCATCAGTAAATGGCTCACCGCACATAAATGCATCAAACAATTCAAACGAAAAGGTATAATCAGTGGAAACATCCGGTGATTCGTTTAAAACACTAAGCTCATATCCATTTGCATAACCAACCAATAAAAGCTCATCCCCAATAGTGTATGGGAATCCATCTTTTGACATCATAGATTTGTAATATGCTTCTATTGGTTGATTTCCTGCATACACAATACTATGCTGTGAACCTCCTTTTGGTTGTCTGTTGATAAGTTTGATAGAAGATGAATGGTTTTGCCCTGTAACATTAAGTATATAAAACTTGCTTTGGTTGCTATTTAAGGTAAATAAATGAGTACCGGTTTCATAAATTCCTTTAATTTCGGTAAGCTGCTTACCAAAAATATCAAACAACGTAATTATCAAATCTTCTTTTTGAAAAACGCTTATGGCAAATGTGGTGCGATCACGAAAAGGATTGGGATAGTTCTGTTGCAATTCAAAAGATTTTATTACTTGTGAATTTTCGTTAATACCGGTAATTATACTGAGGAGCAATGTTGTGTCACTTCCTACCAGCATAGTATCAACACTTTTTGTAATGTTTCTGATAAAAATGCTATCAGTAGAAACATAGTTGAAAGTGGTTTCCTCCTGTCCGGTAAAAGTTAATTCGATAGTTGATTTTTGGCTAAATGCACTTGTCGCAATTACAAGTGCAAAAATCAAAAATAAAATTTTTGTTTTCATAAAGTAGCTTTTTGAAAAGCAAATTATTATGTTTTGTTTCTGTCTGTAAAATTATTAATAAAAAATATAATACCAAATTTCTTTTACTTATTGTATGAACCCTGCATTTCTATACGAAAAGTAAGTTTTTTAACTGATTTATTGCACCGTCATTCTGAGCCTTGGAGTTGGGGTTGTGCGCTGGAGCGTCGCAATCCATTTAAGGTTAAGGATGTAATTTTTGACACACCTCTTGCCACCTCACAAGGCCATCCCACTCTCCTCCCGGCTTTCACACCTGCCATCACACAGAGGGGAATAGTTCGAGCAAACATCCTGTTATCCCGAAACTTAGCATTCGGCATCGTGTGGTTATATGAGGAATCCGTTTGCTGTTTGGTCTATAACAAACCTTTCGGTGTCGAAGCAGGGCTAAGCGCAGGAGACCCGGAAGGTTGAAATTCCATCAGATTATCTTTTCAAACAATATACAATTATTTATTGTACTTTTGAAAACTATGAAAAATCTAGCAAGAATCCTTATATCATTATTGATTGTAGTAACATCACAGATTGTTGTAAAGGCACAATTAAACTCAGAACAAAGCAATGAGCTGGTAAAAATCTGGGAAACACCCTCTACCCTTACGACAAGTGAATCTGTATGTTATGATGCAGAAAGAGATATTTTATATATTTCATGTATAAATGGAAATCCGGTTGATAAAGACAATAGCGGGTTTATTGCTATGGTTGATTTGAAAGGTAATATAATTATGAATAAGTGGGTAACCGGACTAAATGCACCCAAGGGAATGGGGATATATAAAAACAGCCTCTATGTGACTGATATTGATTGTGTGGTCAGGATAGATATTCAGTCAGGGCAAATTATTAAAAAATTTACGGTAGATGGTGCCCGATTTCTGAATGATATTGCAATTGGTCCTGATGGCAGTGTCTATATTTCGGATATGGCAACAAATCTAATTCACGTCATTCATAATGATGAGCAACCTGAACTATTTCTGAATGACAAGAATATTAATAGTCCCAACGGCCTCCTGGCCGAAAGAGAATACCTT
>JAOZOC010000062.1 GCA_029933495.1 Bacteroidales bacterium | reverse complement strand
TTTCCACCCATCCGCTGGCTGAATCCTGCTCCAAGATATAGAAAAGGAACCCAAATCCGGCCTGCTTCCTGGAGATTGGGATTCCAAATATCATAATTTATTTCTGCAAATTCCGCATGAATATACAACTGGGGAATAATCCTGTATCTTGTAAACAATCCGCCACCGTAGCTTGATGATTCATAAGTACTTGCATATCTTTTATCCTTAACATACTCATAATAAACCTTTACACCACCTGAAAGCTTTGGTGTGAACTTATAACCCAGCACCGGATATAGCGAAATACGGGTATAATTTCCGAACATAAATCCAATACTACCACCAAAATAAATTTTGTTCCCCTTATTTTGTTTTTGCTTTTTGGGCTTCTCCTGTTTTTCCTGTTTTACAGGTGGTGCAACAGCTTGAGTAGTGTCAATAACAGTTTGTTGATTTGCTGCTTTTGTTGTGTCAGGCTCAATCTGTGAAAAAGAGACGAAGGCAGTAAAAAGCAGAATCGTTAATGTGATAACTGATTTTTTCATTTGAGGCATGGTTTAAATTAATACTAAAAATTCTGAGTAAAAAAAAAAAGGCTCTCAAATACGAGAGCCTTGTAAGCGGTCACGACGAGACTCGAACTCGCGACCTCCGGCGTGACAGGCCGGCATTCTAACCAACTGAACTACGTGACCATTATTTTACAGAACTTCCCGTAAAAACGGAGTGCAAAAGTAAATAAACTTTTTTATTAAGCAAGTATTTTTTTTTAGTTTTTTTAAAAAACTATTAATCCGGTTTCAACACTTCTGTTATTCAATTGGTTTTAAGAATTTTCAATGTGTCATTCTCCAGTAGAAACTATAAACGCCCCTCTTTCCCGCACATCGTAATAATCAACACCGGCCTCAAGACATTCTGCCTTCCACTGTTTCACTTTCCAAAATGAATTGGAAGAGTCGAAAATTAATTTCTGGAAATCAATGCTTCTTAGCAGTTTCTCAACCCTGATAGCAGAGTTGTGGCTCAAAATCAAATAATCAACCTTAATTTTATCATCCGATTGAAACAGCTCGGTCTTTTCATCAACAATAAATATTCTCTTTTCATAAAACTGAATAAAGCTGTTGACTTTCAAAACAAAACCTTCTATATTTCCCTCAACAATGTCAACTCTGTCAAATATCTTTATCCCGTGCATCCACAAATTATTTAAAATATGATATTCCTGCTTCCCTGTATCAATTAAAAAAGCAGAATCGGCAATTAAAATCGCCTTCTTCCCGTTGGTTAACTGAAATGCCGACACTTTGCCTATATCATAAACGATGATATTTCTTTGCTTTAAATTTTCATACTTTCTGAAAGTAAGCGAACTCATTAGTAACAATACAAAGACAAGAAACAGATATACAAACGACTTCCTCCGATTCATCAGGATAACAGAAATGGAAATTGTAAGGCCGAATATCAAAACCAATTCTATTGCTGTAATAGAAACGCCCCTGTATGTAGCAAATGACAATCCCTCAATAAATTCAACCGAGAAGTTTAATATTTTTAAAAGCCAGGATAACAGTACCCCGAAAAAACCTGACACGAATGGTATAAATGATGTTATCAAAATAAGCATTCCCGTATAGATTATCAGCATTGAAAACGGTATGGCTATCAGGTTTGTAACAAGAAACAAAACCGGAAACTGATGAAAATAAAAAATACTCAATGGAAAGGTAGCAATAGTTGCTGCCAAAGAGATAACAGTTATCTTCCAAATAAACCGGAGGACTTTATTATCAGGTATGAAAAGATTGTAAAGAGGCTTGTATATCCATACAATCCCTGCTACTGCAATATATGACAATTGAAAGCCAACTTCTGTAATGAGATATGGATTAAAAACCAGCAACACAAATGCAGAAGCTGCCAAAATATTGTAAATATTTGATTTTCGTCTCATTGAAGCGCCGACAATAATAAAAGAGAACATTGTCGCTGCCCTTGATACCGAAGGTGAAAAACCGGTTATTAAAGCATATAACCAAATCAAAAACACAAGTAGTATCACTTTCAGAATCTTCGAAATTCTGTTTTTGTTTAAAAACGCAAGCAATGAGTTAAGCACAAGATATATAATTCCCACGTGCAAGCCCGAAACGCAAAGGATATGCATTGCACCTGCACCCGCAAATGCCCTGCGCTGATCAGCATCAAGATAATCATCCGATCCCAGCAGAATGGCTGATGCCACAGCAAACTCTCTCCCGGAGACATTATTTTCTCTCAAAATACTCATAAACTTATTCCTGATCCTGACACCCAGTGCCTTAAACGGGTTTCCACGATTATATGCCAGCACCTCCCAGGCTTCCGACCTGACATAACCCTGATTATAAATCCCCTTATTACTAAGATACTTAGAATAGTTGAACTCGCCCGGATTTTGCGGCGACTTAACCTTTTCAAGAATAGAATTAATAATTAGAATATCACCATATTGAATCGCAGAAATACTTGTATCCTTTTCAAAATAGAGTATCACCTTCCCTCCTGCCCTGCTCCAATGTGTAGAGTCTCTGAAGGTTAAAACCTTCGCAATAACTTTCCATGAATTTGCTTTTTCTGAAACAGGCTCATCAACTCTGACAATAAACTCGCCAGTGGCTGAAACAAAATTGTTTATATTATTTTTATCAAACAGAGGTGTATTTATAAAAGTAAGCTGATATCCTGCAACTATTAAAATTAAATTAAGAAACAACCCAAGCAGCCATCGGAATTTATAGGGAACACGTAATGGCCTGACAAAAACAATAAGTAAAAATGTGAGTACTAGTATAACAAAAACCGATAAGGGAATTCCAAACGGGATATCAGAAACAAGGGCTAAAACTATTCCTGCAATTAACGGAATCAGCAATCGAACAAATGGATATTGGTGCCATATTTTCATAATCGTACAGCCAGGTTAAGAAGTAGTAAACAAAGATACTTGTTTTTTAAACAAGTATGAGAAAATCATCCCTGGATAAATATTTCAAAACCATAAATCATTATTAGATTCATTATAAAAAACTAAAATCAAGCTCTGTTCTCTTCATAATCTCCCAATTTTTATTAGCTTTGCCAAAAATTTAAAACAAAATGAAAGCATTATATATTCATGGATTAGACAGCTTCCTAAAACCAGACAAACTTGACATAATGAAGAAGCTGGGTCTCGATCCGGTTGCTCTACACCTTAACTACAGAGAGACGCTCGGTGTTTATGAAATTCTTAAAGATGCAGCCATACATAAAAATGTACAAATGATCATCGGCTCTTCGCTGGGCGGATATCTTGGGTTTCTGCTATCTGCCGACCTGGGACTGCCATGCCTTCTTTTCAATCCTGCAATGAATTATAAGGAACAGGTTTTTTATTCAGTAATGCCTGAGGTTTCAGAATCAAAATGTCCTTACCGGTTTGTTGTGCTTGGAGCAAATGATGACACGATTAGCCCTGAAGAGACAATAATTTCATTAAAAGACTATGAGAAAAAAGGATACCATCACCGTATTGTAACCTGCGAATGGCTCGGTCACCAGATTGACCTGACAACATTTGAGAGTATGGTCAGCTGGGCACTTAGTAGTCTTAAAGCCGAAGGTTGCCCGAATATTTAAAACAAGGACTTCACTTGCCACTAGTGTGTAATTTTAATTAAAACTCTAAGTTTAGCGGGTTTAGCGTAAGGGCATTAAATAAGCATTTTTAGATTTAAAAAAGACCAAAATATGAAAAAAATATTTATATTAATTATTGCACTTGCTGCAATAACAGGAGTATTTGCACAAACAGAAGTAACCGGAGATCAATCGGGAGTCTGGAGTGCTGATTATGCACCATATTATGTTGTAGGCGAGATATTAGTTCCTCCGGGCCAAACATTAACTATTGAAGCAGGTGTTACAGTTAATTTCCAGGGGTATTATAAGTTTAAAGTCCAGGGAAATCTTCAGGTATTGGGAACAGAAACTGACAGCGTTTTCTTTACAACAGATAATCAGGCAACCGGTTGGGGTGGAATTCGATTTGATGCTGCTAACGGGATCAGCAATTTATTGTTTTGCCGAATTGAATATGGTAAAACATCTGGCGATTACCCTGACATCCATGGAGGAGCTGTTGCACTGTTAACTTCAGATGCTACTTTTTCAAATTGTCTTTTTACAAACAATGATGCTACAGGCGATAATAACGGAATGGGTGGTGCTGTTTATGCAATAAATACAGGGAGTTCGTCAGGCCCGTTAACGGTTTTTACAGATTGTAAATTTGTCAATAATCATGCTTTTGGCGAAGGCGGCGCAATAAAATTTACAGGCGATATGAATACTGAACTAATTAACTGTGAATTTATCGAAAACACTTGCTATTATGGTGGTGGAGCTATTTCTTTCTATTCGGTTGTTGACACCAAAATGATTTTTTGCCTGTTTGCTAATAACACAACAAGCTATTCGGGCGGTGGCGCAATTCATACACTTGGCTTTGACAACACTCTGATTTTTAAAAATTGCACACTGTCAGGTAACTCTGCTCCTGGTGGTGACGGAGGAGCTGTCATTCTTAACTATGCAACAGCAGACTTTACTAATACCATAGTTTATAATAATCCGGGAGCATACAGCAACGGCATTTACCTTGGTTTTGGCGGTTATGCCGAAATAAACTATTGCGACCTCTCAATGCCGGACGGGGCAACAGGCAGTAACAATATTAATGAAAATCCTCAGTTTATTGATGCCGGCAATCTTGATTTCCACCTTACTGCGACATCTCCTTGCATTGATGAAGGAATCGACATAGGTTATGAATATTTGGGAGAAGCCCCTGATATGGGCTGCTTCGAATACGATCCTTCTGTTATTATTAATAGTTATATGGCAAATGATCTGATGGTTTATCCAAATCCGAATTTTGGATCATTCACTATTCAAATTCCTGAATACTTATTGAAATTCGATTGCAAAATCAAAATTTACGATTTAAACGGGAACCCGGTTTATTCAAAAACGGTTAATCCTAATGAAAAAACGGTCAAACTTAATAATATACCCTCAGGATCATATTTGCTCGAGATTTTTTCCAATTCTGAAAAAATTTCTAAAAAGATCCTAATCCAATAAACCTTAATTATTTTTATTGGGGTTAAAGGTTAATCTGTTATTATGCTGTCACAAAAATATGTGACAGCCTATTTATTTTGGTAACTCCGCTTTGTTTTTGCATTTATCTGATTACTTTTGACGAACAAATTTACATTGATATGAAAATATTGATTGCATTTATTTTTGTCTTGTTTCAACAAATTATATATGCTCAGACAAATGACATCAATTTTTATATCAATCAAGCCAGGCAAAACAGCCCGTTAATTTTTGAAAGAACTAACAAAAATGCGGCTTTGGATGTTGAGATAAAGCGTCTAAAAGCATTTTACACCAAACCACAAATAGCCCTCAATGCATCCGTTTTGTTTGCTCCAATTATTTCAAATACCAATAGTACAGCAAAATTTGAATTTGTTTCTCAGGGAACTGACGATTATTACGGTTACGATCTGGGCTTAAGCAATGGTGGTCAGTATCAGGCTGTTGTTTCAGTGGAGCAACCTTTGCTCGGAAACGGGAGAATGAATATTGCAGGACAGAATATTGCAGTTACAAAACAGATAAATGAAACAGAAATAAAATTTACCGGTCACGATATTGAGCGCATCGTAGGGTTTCAATACCTGAGATGTCTGCGTTCGCAACAACGCATTGAAGCGTATGAAAAATTGACCGGCCTTGTTCGGAACGAACTTAAATTAATGGATAAGCTAACTCAATCGGGAATATTCAAATATTCAGATCTTGAACTTCTTAAGATCGAATACCGCAATTATCAGGTATCTCTGGAAAAGTCAAAAGCTGGTTTTAATCAGAGTTTAATGGATTTGAATATCTTATGCGGAATAAATGATACATCAGCCATAAAATTAACAAACACTTCCTTCTCAATAAAAACTCCGGTTGAGAAATCATACTTTTTGAAAAAATATGAACTTGACAGTACAAGGCTTAGCACACTTCAGCAACTTTCGGAAATAAAATACAAGCCGCAATTGAGCCTTTTTGCTGACGGAGGTCTGAATGCCACCTACATACCAGACTTTAACAGGTTGGGATTTGGAGTGGGCCTGAAGTTTTCATGGATGTTATTTGACGGCCATCAGCGTGACTTTGCAAGGGAAAGAACCGAAATATTAAAAAAAGATTTCATTTTTAAAATGAACAGGTTTGCTACTGAAAATTCCATTAGAAAACAAAAATTATTATATCAGATAGTCTCTGTTGAAAAGCAACTGAAACTGAAATCGGAACAGCAATCCTCTTATGATAACCTGATGAAAATTTATAAAACAGAATTTTCACAAGGTGATATTTCGGCAATTGAATTTGTGAATGTATTGCGCGACAGGGTTGATCTGTATCTTGAACTGATTGATTTGCAAATTCAAAAACAGGCTCTGATAAACACATACTAATTACTGGAATTTTAAAAGCTTTTTAAAAGATTGATGTTTAATGATAGCGTTTGAAAAACTTTGCAGGATAAATTTATGCGTTTCTAAATGGTATTTGATCTTGTTAGGCCTGATGTTGCAGCCTGTACTTATAAATGCGCAACACTCAAAACCTGACACTATGTATGCTTACAGAATATCTGAGAAAATGAAATTTGACGGAATTCTTTCCGAGTCGTTTTGGCAAAAGGCGCAGCATATCAGCAATTTCACACAACGTGATTTAAACTATGGTGAACCTGTCAGCGAATACACGGAAGTGGCAGTTGCATACGACAACAATACTCTATACCTTGGAATTTGGTGTTATCAGAAAGATGCTTCAAAAATCGTTGCTAAGAATATGAACCGTGATTTTGATTACAGATCTGACGATAATTTTCAAACCGTTATAAGTCCCTTTGATGATAACCGGACCGGCTACCTTTTTGTCATCAATCCCAACGGAGCAAGAGCTGATATTCAGGTTTACGGAGGTGAAGACGGTAACGAGGACTGGAATGGCGTTTGGGATGCAAAAACAACAATTACCGATAAGGGATGGTTTGCAGAGATTTACATTCCGTTTAGCACTCTGCAATTTAAAAAAGACAGTATTCTGAACTGGGCAATTAATTTTGAAAGGGATATAGTTTCTAAAAATGAACAGTCTCTGTGGCAGGGGTGGTCACGTGATTATTCCATTTATGCTGTAGCAAACGCCGGACGCTTAGCCGGAATGAAAAATGTGGCTTATGCCAAGAAATTTGAGTTTAAACCTTATGCTCTTGCCGGCTGGAGCTATGATTATGAAGATGGGAATACCTATCCGGTAAAACTTGGAGCCGACCTAAATGTCAGTCTTTCGCCGACACTTAAGTTGAATCTGACAAGCTACACAGACTTTGCGCAGGTAGAGTCCGACAGGATACCGGTTAATCTTTCCCGGTTTGGCATCTTCTATCCAGAAAAACGACAGTTCTTTCTCGAAGGATATGACCTTTACAGCTTTTATCTTGGCGACAGGAACAATGCCTTTTATTCAAGACAAATAGGAGTTGAGAATGGTGAGCAGGTTCCGATAATTGCGGGAGCAAGGCTCTTTGGAAAGATAGGAAGAAACAACATTGGATTTCTCAATATTCAGGAAGGAAAAGCAGATACCGTCTCCTCGACAAACAATACCGTTTTGAGATATAAGCGTGATATCGGTGAACAGTCTTATATTGGTGGTATTTTTACTAACAAAGTAAATAATACGACATCAAATCAGGTATTCGGAATTGATGCCGTCTATCAGACTTCCTCAATGTTTAGTAACAAGAATCTTGTTGTAGAAGGTAAAATAACAACAAGCACCGAAAGCTTCTCAACACAAAAGAATGCGCTTACTTATCGTATTTCTATTGATTACCCGAATGATTTGATTGACAACTTTATGGCCATCGGGAGTATGCAAAAAGACTTTAACCCGGAACTCGGATATGTTCGCAGAACAAATTACGACTCATACACCTGGCATTTAAGGATCTCACCCCGTGTATTGACGAAATACGGTGTAAAAAAGCTTCTTTTCAAACCCTGGGGATTTGTGCTTTACAACACTCATTCGACTAGTGAGCTTGAAAGTTTTTATAATGAAACACGTCCTCTTGGCGCTATATTTAATTCAGGTGAAAGGTTTGAGATCAACCTTATCCAGAACTATGACCGTATTGACGAGCCATTTGATCTTACTGATTCGCTTTACATCCCCAAAGGAAAATACTGGATGTACAAATATGAGCTGCAATTTGAAACTTATCAGGCCCGCAGAGTGTGGATTGCATTGTTTTATAACTGGGGTGATTTCTATACAGGCAAAATAAAAACTTTTGAAAGTGAGCTCGGGCTGAATGTAAACAAGCATCTCAATTTTAATGGCAGCTATACCCTTAACCTCGTCAATCTTCCTGACGGAGACATCACTACAAACGAAGTAGCATTCTATATGAATTTTGCATTCACAACAAAACTGAACTTCTCACTGTTTACCCAATATAATGACCTGGATGAGATCATGCTCTATAATGTAAGGCTGCACTGGATACCAAAAGTGGGTTCCGATTTTTACTTTGTTTACAACATAGGATACGAAGAGCAAATAAAACAGGTTGATTATTTTAAACCACGCACAACTGATGCTGCCGTGAAACTGGTATACAGGTTTGTGTTCTAACTTTGAAATCAAAACTATGGAGAAAGCAATGCAGGAATTACAAGAACTTATAAAACATCACAGATAAACGAATAGTAAATCCGGTGTAATCGAAAAATACTAAGCAGATTGAAAAACTACTTTAAAATATTGTCAAAACCAATCCTCTTTGTAGGAATTCTGATATTTGCAGCAGGTCTTTTTTCTTTTACAAAAATGCAGACCAACCTGTTTCCTGCGGTACAGTTTCCAAGAATTTCAATCATTATTGATGCCGGGCAGTTACCCATTGACCATATGATGATAACGGTAACTCAACCGATAGAAAGTGCCGTAAAAAAGGTGAACGGCGTTAGGATCGTCAAAAGTAATACAAGCAGGGGAAGTGCAACCGTAGAGGTTTATTTCGATTGGGGGCTTGATATCTATGCCCTGAAACCACAATTGGAAAGCCGCATAAATGAAATTAAAAATTTTCTCCCTCAGGATGTGACAATATCCGCAGAGGTGATGAACCAATCCCTCTTCCCTGTTTACGGATATACTCTCGAGAATCCTGACAAGTCGGATGTTGACCTGAAAGATGTGGCAAACCTTATTATCCGCCCGGGTTTTTCTCAGGTAAACGGTATTTCAAACGTGATAATAATAATTTTGTTGAATCAGCCGGATTATTACCCGACCACTACCGCATGTACCTAACTTTGCTTGATACACGCGTGCAGGATATTGAGGAGCTCTATAATACAATTGTAAAGAACCTGAACGGAAGAATAGTCAAAATTAAAGATATTGCAAAAATTAAACTCGAAGAACAGCAGGAATTTGTAAAAATAAATGCCAATGGCAATAACGCAGTGATAGTTGATCTGGTTAAACAGCCGGGTATCAACCTTGTTGATTTTGCAAATGATGTGGAATCCAAAGCAAAGGAGATCAGAAATTTACTCCCCAAAGGCTACAAGCTAAATACTTATTACAATCAAAGTGCATTTGTCTCTGCAAGCGTTGACAGTGCCCTGCGAACAATTTACGAAGGCCTTTTGCTTGCCTTATTGGTGATCATCATATTTCTGCATTCATGGCGTTCAAGTCTGGTAGTGATACTTACCATCCCGGTAACGGTAGCTTTTTCCTTTCTGGTTTTACATCTTGTCGGGATTACAATAAACATTATGTCGCTTGGTGCTATTGCTGCTTCTGTAGGTTTAATCATTGATGATGCGATCTTCATTATTGAACAGATATATAAAAACCACGAAAAATATCCGGAAAAATCCCGGTATAATATTGTGCAGAGATCAATACGGCTTCTTCTGCCGGCAATGATAGCCTCTTCACTGACAACGATTGTAATTCACTTTCCATTTCGCCTGATGAGTGGACTTGCAGGTAGTTTTTTTCGTATTCTTTCCTTATCCTTTTTATTTCGCTAATGGGGATAACAGGTAGCCTGATTTTGTTGTTTATCTTTAATATACCCTTGAATGTAAGCAGCTACACCGGAATAATTATGATAGTCGGAATCGTGGCTGAAAATGCCATTTTTACTGTCTTCCAGTATTTTAACGACCTCAAGAAAAATGACAAGGATATGGCAGTCAAAAGTGCCATTTCCCAGCGAATGCGCCCGAATCTAATGACTGCAATTAGTGCTATCCTTGCATTGATGCCTCTTGCAATAGGTATAGGGATAGGAGCGCAAATGCAGCAGGCCCTGGCTATTGCAGTTATTGGGGGCTTTGTTATCGGGTTACCATTGCTGCTGATTGTCCTCCCTACATTCTTAAGGAGAATGAATTTTAAAGATCGCTAAAAATGTTTAATGATGTGCAACAAATCGCCATTAAGCTAATTTTTTTGTAATTCTTCGTGCCTTTGTGTCTTTGTGGCAAATAAAAAGTAAGATACACACAAAAGCCATTTTCAGAGGTGCACCTCCCCTTTCAATTTATATTAAGAATAATTTGTACTTTAGCATCATTATAGAAAACTTAAAAAAAGATTAATCAACAAAGCATTGTCTTTATTATGAACAAAGTAAAATTAAAAGAAGCAGA
>JAOZOC010000551.1 GCA_029933495.1 Bacteroidales bacterium | reverse complement strand
ACCTTACAAGTTTTGAAAATTTTGTAAAGTATCTGTGAGCCTGCTCTTTGTCTCCTTTGTAAATAATTGAGCCAATTGTATTTAGTGCATTAAAAGTGAAATGCGGGTCCATCTGGCTCCGGATTGTTTTTAACTGAAGTTCGGAAATCTGCTTTTCAATAGCCATTTTACGCTCGGTCTGGAATTTCTGAAGTCTTTGGATTCCAATTACAATCAATAGCAAAATTATATATATTCCTGAATAAAAAGGGTACTTGAGGTTGTAATATTTGTTATGGTAATAACTGTAAATGTAATTATTTTCAGCCCTTTGAATATGAAGAAATCCCTTGCTCCCGTTTTCCTTGTAAGATGCTCTGAAAATGTTATTTGCTCCGCAGGGTGATGGCAGTTTTACAGAGATGCTGCCTGAGAGGTCGTGCCTGAAAATGGTTACGGTTTGGTAATCAGTGTGGTTCAACAAAACAAACTCATAAAACCCGTCTTTATCCAGATCCATCTGAATCTTATCTATTAACCCTGGTGTTATTGTTTGTCTTTCGTTAAGCTCATTGTCATACAGATGTACTATTCCTGTCCGTTGTTCGCAAAGCAAATACTTGTTAATATCTGATTTGCTTCTGAAAAATGTATTGTGATTAGCAACTGAATCAATTCGTTTTATCTCGTTTCCTTTGTTATCCCAAATGAATAGTTTGGAACTTTCCCCGTTTTTACCTGATAAAGAAAAATGACCGATGATAGTCCATTTATTACCATTCTTTTGAAAAAATATTTTAACACTTGAAGGGTGCCCCCAAAAAGCTACCGGTTTAAAAAGGAAATTCAGGTTGTGGTCAAATACTATAAGGTATGAATTGTGGTCATCGGGAATAGTGTCATTAGGCAATATATTAGCACTTGCCGAAGTAAATACAGCTATTTCTGGATATCCATCGTTGTTAATATCTGCTATATCGGAAATGGTGCATTTTGCTCCTGTAAAAGGACTGCGGTAAACCGAATCTCTCCTGAAATCATAGGCAAAAACAGACCTTGGGAATTTTGAATATCCTCCGTTGATACAAAATAACACCTCATTAAAACCATCATTATCCAGATCGTAACACTTAAATCCATTTCCTATATAGTCAATGTTTCCGTATTTATTATATTGTATGGTGGTAATAAATCTTGATTTTGGTAAATTATCAGTATCATTTAATGGTTCTGCCCAATTCAGAAAAACACTGTCATCACTATGTGAAAGAGTATAAACTTCTTTTAATCCGTTATTGTCGCAATCAAGAGTACTTAAAACAGGTGATATAACGGCATCTCTTCTGAAGTTGAACTGATCAACAATGGTTCCGTCAGGTAGGTAGACATTCATTGCGTTCATACCGTTCTCATCAATGTAGCGCCGTATTCTCTCACTATATCCGTCATTATCAAGATCTTCATAGAAGATATAATCATCCGGTAAGCCAAGGCTTTGCGATACAAGTTCAATTTTGTATTTTTGAAAAGTGTTATCAGGAATAAAAAGTGTGACAATTGCGAAAAGCACAAAAGCTATAAAAAACGGACTGGCAATTATATTTATCAGTCGGTGTTTCATTTATATATTACCAATTAATTTAATATATTTTCTGGAAACATCAAAAGCCAGATAACCTGAGTTAGTCAGGAGCTTGCATTGGCGTGATCTCCGGTTTATTTCAAACAGGTAGATTTTGTTTACAATGAGTGACCTGCTGATCCTTAGAAAATTATCAGGTAACAATTTTGTCAGATTTCCAATATTTATTGTGATTAGTCGCGGTGGTTCTTCTCGGTTACAGTAAATATATGAGTAGTTCCCATCTGCTTTACAATATGTGATATCATTCGGGTACATATAGATTATCCCTTCTCTGGTATCAAACCGTATTTTTTCTTTGTTCAGACATTTCAGAAGGTCTTCAATTTTATTTGACAATTCATTCTGGTTTTTTTCAGCATTATATCTTGATAATGTCTCCTGAAGGTCATCAATATCAACAGGTTTAACCAAATAATCAAACGCAGAATGCTTAATTGCCTCAATTGCATATTCGTTAAAAGCAGTTACAAAGACTATTGTAGGAGATACATTATACTGCCGGAGTTCCTCAACAAGGTCAAATCCTGTTTTTACAGGCATATCAATATCAAGGAAAACAATATCGGGTTTGTATTTTAGGATTGCTGCCAAGGCATTATCTGCCGAATCTTCCGTGCTCAATACTTCGACTTCGCTGAAATCAGTAAGTAATTTACCAAGAATATATCTGGCCTCCTTTTCGTCATCAACAATTATAGCGGTTATTTCCTCCATACACCGGTTAAGAATTAGTCTAATTCGACGGTGTAAAATTATAATAAATATAGATGAAATGCAAAAGTAAAAGAGAAAATTGCATTTATAAAGAAGAGTAATCGTACTAATTACGGATAGGAATTAATAAAGCAGGCATTATGTACAAAACAGAATAAGTACTTTAAGCTTTACCGAAGGAAATCAGGTTTGAGTTTTTGCAAACATCGATATTTCGGTGTAGGCTTTATTAAGAATTAGGATACAATTCCGGAATGTTCTTCAAAACATCCAGTGTCAGATCCCAGAACTTTTCGACTGTACTGATCTCAAGCCTTTCATCAGGTGAGTGAGCCCCTCGTATTGTCGGGCCGTATGAGATCATATCCATTTCTGGATAAACATCACCTATTAGTCCGCACTCAAGTCCAGCATGTATAGCAAGAACTTTAGGTGTTTCGTTGAACAGTTTTATATATGAGTTCTTAGTTAATTCA
>JAOZOC010000550.1 GCA_029933495.1 Bacteroidales bacterium | reverse complement strand
TTTGGGTTCCTTTTCTATATCTTGGAGCAGGATTCAGCCAGCGGATGGGTGGAAATGCCTGGCTGAACGCACAAATTTTGTTTGATGTTCTGCAAGACCCGAATTCACCTTACGGAAGCTGGGAGCCAATATATAGTATTGGTGTTGGAGTAGGATTCTAATTTAGTAGAAACTATATCCTATTGATGTGGTAAAATTGAGGTCGTTGGTTGAGGATGCTGCTGATGCAGGCTTACTATCATAACTATAGTCCATTGAAACGCTAATAATAAAATTTGAAATAATTTCCGTACTGGCTTTAATGTTATACGAAACTCTCCATCTGTCTTTAACCGTAAAACTTGGATAGGCTGTAATCCCGGATGTAATGCTTATTTTAGGAATACTGATTATAAACAGCTTATAGTAAAGAGCCATAACACCCTCTGTATTTATAGTGTTTTTAGTAGAATCAGTAGATCGCTCCTGGTTAATCGATATTCCCAAAGAACCTAATAATTGATTTGATTTTGTATGGATTAGATCTTTACCAAATCCCACAATGCCCTTAAGACGTAAATTGAGACCCAATTCTGTGTTCTGTTCTGCACCAGTCAAACCAAGAACAAACCATCTTTTTTTAAAATATCGTAACAATGTGATATCAATATTATCCTTCTTGTTAGTTTCTAAACCTGATTCTGTGGAAATAAGAGCACTGGCATTAAGCTTTGCAGAATAATCTCTTTGCCTGTATTCAAGAAGACCATTAAAACTTCCCTGTGATATTTTTGTGGATTTTGTGTAAGTATATCCAAAATCAATATTCCCTCTAAAGCGGCGCCAGATTTTATTTTTAATGGGGGTCATCTCCACAATACTTGAGAGATATTTTAATTCCCGCCCGGTGATTATAACAATATTAACGGTGCTGGCAATTAACGAAGTGTCTATGGATCCAAATATCCTGCTTCTATCATCCAAAACTATTTCAAAAGTTTTACCTGAGTAAATTGTGGATAGTTTATCAAATTTCACTTCAATGGTACTCATCGCACTGGTCTTCAATGTGAAGTATCCATATCTGAAGCTCGTAATCTCACCTGTTACTTTATCCCCATTAAGAAAATACAGGGTGTCATTCTTTTGGCTGAAAACAGATGTTCCCGCTAAAAGAAAAAAAACGAAAAATAATATTTTGTTTATGTTTACCAATATTTAACTTTATATATGATATACAAATACTTGTAAATTTGTATAATGAAAGTTGACAAAGATAATAATTGTATCAATATTAATAAATTATTTATAATTTCGCTATCTGTAAATATTAATTATTATGGTAAAAAAAATACTATATTCACTCTCAATTATCGTAATACTATTTTCTATCCCGGTTTTTTCTCAATTTCCGGATAATAAAGTTGTTCTTTTATCAGGTGATACAATTAAGTTAAAACCTTTGTTGCAATC
This sequence comes from Bacteroidales bacterium, assembly GCA_029933495.1. GTDB lineage: Bacteria > Bacteroidota > Bacteroidia > Bacteroidales > JAADJA01 > JAADJA01. The sequence continues at coordinate 1,362 of JAOZOC010000550.1, read as the reverse complement.
GGAAATCACACCCGAAAGTGAAAAAATTAATAAAAGATTAAACGAAATTAAGGAATATCTTAATGTAACTAGTGATCTGGATAATATTGATTCGGTGATTTCTGTAAAGAGTGTAATCCTTGAAAAAGAAAGAGACGAAATACTTAAAAATCTTGATAATTATACACAAAGAGAGATAGAGGCATTTAGCATTAAATGGAAAAGGCATATTAATGACCTGAAAACTATTCAGGAATCAACATCTGAAATTGCAAAAAAACTGGAACGGGAACTTGAATATGTTAATATTACCAAGAAAACCTGGCAACTAACATATAAGAAACTTAAGGAAAATAATGGCCCTGTGGAGACCCTTAATTGGGTCAATGATGGGGTACAGACATTAAAAAAAACCGAAAAAGATATTAAAAGTGTACAGAATAAGAATTTCAAAATTCAAAATCGCATTGCAAATCTTATAAACCTCTCGGAGGATGTTTCAAACCAACTGATCAAAGCCCAGCTTAGCTGGTCGTTACAATATTTTGAACGTGACAGCCCTCCCTTGTGGCAGTTGTCGGATACGATTAAGAATCAACAGTCAAAACCGGTTCATTTCGCTGAAAATCTTAAGAATAATATTAAATCTATATGGACTTATTTTCGCAATAATCCCGGAGATATTGCAATTCTTGCTTTGATTTTTATCATATTAGTATCATTTTATTATTTTTCATTTAAAAAACTTCTTCAAAAGGAGGCAGCAGATGATGAGATCGAAAAACAAAAGTTTATTTTCGGTCATTATGTTTCCGCATCGCTTATACTGACAGTAATGTCCAATATCTGGATATCGCCCGAAAGGCCTTTGATGGTTACTCAGTTGTTGGTAATAATACTATTGTTTCCTACTTTTATTGTTTTTTCAAAGCGGATAAATAAAAAGCTCAGGCCGTATCTTTATCTTGTTGTGTTGATATTTCTGATAGATGAAGCCCAAATTTTTCTTGGTATTTCGAATATATATTCCCGGCTGGCATTTTTGTTTAAAACAGGCATTGTTCTGTGGTTGTTTCTTGTTATGTCAAATCCCAAAGGGTTTGTGCAAAATGAGGTGGTGAGTAAATTGTGGAGAATGGTTTTTAAGTTTTCTTACCTTTATTCTTTAATAGCGATAGTTGCAGTATTTACAAATATATTTGGATATGTTAACTTGTCTGTTTTATTGGTCAAAGCTATTGTCAGCTCACTTTTGTTTGGGATCATTCTCAGTACGGTAAGGGAAATTCTGATAAGAACATTTTCCTATGCGTACAGTACAAAAGCATTGCTATCGGTTAATATAATCAATAACCATCTTGAGCTAATTAAAAAGCGTACCAG
>JAOZOC010000549.1 GCA_029933495.1 Bacteroidales bacterium | reverse complement strand
AATCCTCAGTCTCCAATCCTCAGTCTCCAATCTTCAGTCTCCAATCACCGGTCTTCAGTCGGTAAAATCTTTCTGTGTCGAAGTTTGCAAGTGCGGCGGGGACACGAAAGACTGGGTATAAAAGATAAAAAGACTTAGTGTCTTAATTCTAATATTTCCCGCAAAATGAACGGAGCAGGCTTTATATTATTTTTTGGCAAATTTTTTTTTGCGAAGCTAAAAACTTAATGTTCTTAACTCCTTAATGTTACCTTAATGGTTTTGGTTATGGCTTGTCCACCTTGGGGAATAGAGGTAAGAGAAAATGGATTTTTTAATGAAAAGTTTGATATGACATGTTCCGGATTAACCAATCACACAATCCAATGTTAACCTGCCTGAATGACCGGTCAGACGGGAATCCGGAACAGCTAAAGGATTTTCAGTGAAAAAACATTCCATTCGTGTACATTAGTGAAATGAGTGGATAGAAAAACCTTGCAATTACAGATAAAACTTCGTACTTTTGCGTCTCCCAATCATTAAAAATTTGAGTTATGAAACCAAAAGTCTATTATTTTCTGCTTTTTGCATTGATTCCGTTATCACTTTTTTCACAACCTTGGTTTACAAGAATAACCCCTTTCCCACAGGAAAATTCTTTGAATTACATAACGAAAGTGCCGGGTACTAACCGGATAATTGCCGTCGGACACAGGTCAACAGTTTTGATTTCGGACTATTACGGGAATTTCTGGGATGTGAAGTACAATCCTGGCGGACTGGATAATGAAGCAATTTTCAGTTATGTATGCTTTATTGATTCACTGACAGGTTTTATTAGTGCAAACAGAGGTATATTGAAAACCATTGATGGCGGTGATTCCTGGTATGAAGTTTATACAAATGGTCTTCAGTTCTCATATAAAGACCTGGCTTTTATCAACCAAACAACAGGCTTTGCAGTTGGTGTTTACACCGATATTCTAAAAACAACTGATGGAGGCGAAACCTGGGATATCGTAGAGTTCGGCGCTACCTTTGGGCTTAATCAGATTGAGTTTTTTGATGAGTCGACCGGAATAATAACAGGTAACTCCACTGAGAAAATCCTTAGAACAACCGATGGAGGTGAAAGCTGGGATTTTGTTGATTATCCGCAAGGTTTACCCAATGGTTTTGTACTTAATATCAATTCAATAAGTAATGTTAAAGGCTTTGCTTTTGTTTTTTCATCATCTTCATATTCAGGATATCTTTTAAGAACACAAAATACAGGCCTTACCTGGGATACTGTCTATTCAGACTATGGTTTATATTCCGGGCACATAGACTTTTCAAATGAGATGCAGGGTGCTTTGGTTCCAACCAGTTTTTATTCAAACTTGGTTATTACCACGAATGACGGTGGAGAAACATGGACGGAACAACCGGTTCCTGGAATAGAAGGTGTATCGGATAACTACATCTGTTACAATGATAACTTCTTGTACATTACCGGTTTATCAGGAAAGATGTACAGATCATCTGATGATGGTGGAACCTGGGAAAGGATTGACAACAGGACATTTAATGACAACATTTATCAAATGCAGTTTCTTAATGACAATACCGGATTTGCCCTTTCCACTGATTATGGAAGTGGTGTGGCATCATCGGGTTTATTCAAAACTGATAACGGAGGTGAAACCTGGGAAAGAATTGCCAATCTGATGAACAGTAACGGAGCATTCTGTTTTATAAATTTGAGTGCGGGAATGTATTGTTATGAAGGTATAGGTACTACTATTGCGAAGACTGAAGATGGAGGAGAAACCTGGACTTTCACAGACTTCACAGATATTTCGCTTAATCCTTATGTAATAAAATTCTTTGATGATAATAACGGACTGATAGCCGGTGAAGGACCAATTTTACGGACAACGGATGCCGGTGAAACCTGGCAGGAAATTTATTGGAATAGTGAAACCTATGAGGGAATAAGTGACATATTTTATAAATCGGAAAATGAAGTTTATATAACAGGTGAAGTTGTGGGATCGGGTACTTTTGTAGGTAAATCGGTTAACGGTGGCGAAACCTGGGAAATAACCGGTCTGGGAAGTTACGGAGGGGGTAAAAGCATTGTTTTTACAGATGAAAACACGGCTTTTATTGCCTGCGGGAACACTGCAATATTAAAATCAACCGATGGAGGCGAAATCTGGGCAGAGACTGCCGTGAATACATCAAACTACATTGAATTCAAACAGATATCTTTCCCTTCCGTTAATACCGGATATGCTGTCGGTGACGGCAATTATGATAATTTCTTTATGACAACAGACGGGGGAGAAACGTGGAATCCTGTAAACTCGGGTTGTTCCGCATCCTTCAACTCGCTGCACTTTTTTGATGAGAACAACGGCCTTGTCGGTGGAGGGATGGGAGTATTGTTCAGTATTTCCAATGAACTGACACAGTTTAATCCACCACAGAATATTGATGGCTGGCAGGAATATATTTGTCCGATGAATATCTTTCATATAACCTGGGATGCTCCTGACACTGCAAACACAGGAAATTTGATTGCATATAAAGTTTTTCGTAACGGTTTAATGATTGATTCTATTCCGGTTACAGGATTTTACGGATACGGAATAGCTGACACTCTGGGAGGAGGTAGTAAAAGTGTATCATCATATGATTTTAATGTTTGTTATTATGTATCTGCAGTTTATGATAATCCTCAGGGAGAATCGGAACCAACTGAAAAACTTTGCTTTGATCAATTGATCATCAATATTAAAGATAATAAAGCACAACAAAATAGTATTCTGATAACACCAAACCCTGCTTTT